>JBEBGU010000428.1:0-4500 GCA_040081325.1 Prosthecobacter sp. | reverse complement strand
TTCACCGGCGGTGTTAGAAATCTGAGCGACTCGCGAGCCGCTGTGACCCTGACTCAGCCCCTTCTGCGTGGTGCTGGCGTACTGGCGACGGTGGAGCCACTGCGCCAAGATGAGCGGGACGTGCTGTATGCGATCCGTGACTTCACTCAGTATCGAAAGGGCTTCGCGGTGGACGTCACACGCCAGTATCTACGGGCTATCCAGGCGCGTGAGGCGGCACGAAATCGTTTCGTGGCATACAAGGCATCTCTGATTTCTATCGAGCGTGATCATGCTCTGGCAGAAGCAAATCTGCGCACCCAGTCCAGCCTGAAGCAAATCGAGCAAGGCAGCCTCACCTATGAGCGCACTTGGTTGTCTGCTATCCGCAACTATGAGGAGCAGATGGATGATCTCAAAATCACACTGGGCTTGCCTGTCAATGAGCGCTTCGTGTTAGACCCAGCGGAACTCCAGCATCTGGAAATCATCGACCCGAAAGGCAGCCTCGACGAAATGGTTGACGCCGCATTGGTCACACGGCTCGACATCTACAATCAGCGTGATCAAGTGCAGGATGCCGAGAGGAAGGTGAAAATCGCCCATCAGAACACTCTGCCGACCGTCAATGCTCTGGTGAATTACCAGATGGGCACGCCAACCCCCAATGCAGGATTTGAACTCAACCCCCGTCAGCGCCGCGTATCCGGCGGACTGGACTTCGATCTCAATCTAAACACCCTGCCCGAGCGCAACGCCCTGCGCGCAACGCAGATCGTGGAGCAGGCCACGCGCCGCGCGCTCGACCTGCAAGAGGAGCAACTGCGTGCCACGATCCGCAGTGACTGGCGTGACCTGCAACTGGCACGCCGCCAATATGAGCTGGCTCAAAAAGGACTCGAACTGGCAGAAAAACGACTCGAGATCGAATCCGCACTGATGGCTGAGGGCCAAGGCACAGCGCGTGACATCGTGGAATCTCAAGACCGAATGATCACGGCACGCGACCTGATCATATCGACCTTGATTGATCATAATCTGGCCAGACTCCAGCTCTGGACAGACATCGGCGTGCTCTTCATTCGGAAAGACGGCACATGGTCAGACGTATTAGAAAACGAAAAGGCAAAGGGATCTACATGATGAAGGCAAACTGGAAAACCTGGACGACCATCGGCGTGCTCACCCTCGGGGTAGTCGCGTGGATGACGATGTCTGGTGGCAGCAAAACTGGCGAAGAAGTGCCCACCTTTGTGGCGCAGCGAGGCCCACTCCAGGTGGATGTCCTCCAAGGCGGCGAGATCCAGGCCCTGCAAAATCACGAGGTGAAATCTGAAATTGAGATCCCCACCAAGATCATCAGCATTATCCCCGAAGGCTACCTCATCTCCGAAGAAGACGTGAAGGATGGCAAGGTGCTCGTCGAACTCGACAGCTCCGAACTCAAGACGCGCATCCAGGATCATGAGATCGACTTTCAGACCACGGTCACCACCTACATCGACGCTGACGAGGGTCGTGAAATCCAACGCAGTGAGAACCAAAGTCTCGTGAGGGACATGAAAGAGTCGGGTGTCTTTGCCCTCATGGACTTCGAGAAATACCTCGGGCGCGCACTGACTGGTCAGATTCTCAGTGATGCTAGGCTCCCCTCAACCGGTGAGGATCTGGACAAGTTCGTGGCCATGCTCGACACCCAGGCAAACACCCCACTCAAGCCAAGTGAAATGAAACCTGGGGGTGCCACAGCCGCCAAGAAGACACCGATCAAAAAAAGCCTCAAAGAAGCCTCTGAGCGCATCGATTTCTCACCCTTCCTTGAAGGCCAGAGCAGTGGCGATGGCGAGGCTCAGCAGAAGCTCCGCCAACTCGAAGATGAGGGATTGCTCCGCAAATCTGAGCTGGCCGTAGCCAAACAAAAAGTTGAGGCCTCAGAGCGTCTCTCTGCGCGTCAATTCATCTCCAAAACTCAGCTCGAAAATGATCAGGTCACGTTTGAAAAAGTCTCCCTCTCCGTGAAGACCGCTGAGACGCAACTCAGCTTGTTCAAGAAATATGAGTTCTCCAAACAGTGCGCCGTGCTGCTCTCCGCCTACCGTGAAAGCCTGACCAAACTAGAGCGCACCGTGCGCGCCAATCGCTCCAAAATGGCTCAGGCCGAAACACGGTTTCAGACTTCTAAGCGCCGCTATGAAATGGAACTCAACAAGACCGAGGAACTCGAGCGCCAGCTTAAAGCCTGCACGATCAAGGCCACCCAGCCAGGACTCGTCGCTTACGGTGATCTCAATGCAGGTGCCTCCTACAACTACAGCAACAGCATCGAAGAAGGTGCTAGCGTGCGCCTACGCCAGACCATCCTCACCATTCCAGACATGGCTCAAATGGGCGTCAATGTGAAGGTCCACGAATCCCAGGTGAAAAAAGTTAAAGTGGGACAGATGGCGCTGATCCGAGTCGATGCCGAGCCAGGCAAAGTACTCGAAGGCCGCGTCGCCGAGCTAGCCCTCCTACCGGACTCCAGCAGCAGCCGTTACACGCCTAACCTCAAGGTCTATCCCGCCATCATTCACATCGCCGGCACGCAGTCATGGCTGAAGCCCGGCATGAATGCCAAGGTTGAGATCATTGTCGATCAGCTCGCTGAGGTCCTTTACGTGCCCGTGCAGTCCATTGAGGTCGAAGATGATCATCACTACTGCTACATCAGCAGCGGCAGCAAACTCGAGCGCCGCCCGATCACGACCGGCGTCTTCAATGACGAATTCATTGAGGTCCGTGACGGTCTGAAACTCGGTGAACTCGTCGCCCTTTCTTTACCGAAGAAGGCCGTGAGCGAAGACGCCAAACCCGACTCCAACTCGCCCAAGCCTGAGCCTCTGGACAAGCCAAAAGCCAAGGAAAAAATCAAAGCCGTGGCAGCCGCCACCAAGTAGGTCCAGCCAGCACGCGAGCGAATGCCAGAACCCATCATCAGCCTGCGGGAGATCTGCAAATCCTATCAGATGGGTGGCGTCACCAGCCAAGTATTGCAGGGCGTCACCCTCGACATTTTTCCCGGCGAGTATGTCTGCATCATGGGACCCTCTGGCTGTGGTAAATCGACACTGCTCAATGTCCTCGGCTGCCTCGATCAGCCCACCACTGGCGACTACTTTCTCGGCGGTCAAAACGTCGCCCATCTAAACGATGACGACCTCTCCGCCGCTCGGAATCGCAACCTCGGCTTCATCTTCCAGAGCTACAATCTCATCCAGCAACTCACCGTCTTAGAAAACATCGCCGTGCCCATGTACTACGGCGGCGCGGACGATGCCAAGATGCGCACCGTGGCCGAAGATCTCGCCAATCAAGTCGGACTCGGCCATCGCCTGTATCACAAGCCCATGGAGCTTTCCGGCGGTCAGCAGCAGCGCGTCGCCATCGCCCGCGCCCTTTCCAATAGCCCCATCGTCATCCTCGCAGATGAAGCCACGGGCAATCTCGACAGCAAATCCGGCCAGGAAATTCTCGGCCTCTTTGACGACCTCAACGCCCAGGGCCGAACCCTCGTTTTCGTCACCCATGACGAGCGCATGGTCGAGCGCAGCACCCGCATCATCCGGCTCCGAGATGGCGTGGTCGAGCGGGACGAGCCAGGAGCCAAAGCCAAGTCACACTGATCGGCTGCCCCCAAGGAGTGAGTCCTTCTAGGCCTCAGCCTACTGTGATGGCTAGAAGCCATCACCCCTTGTTCTACCGCCGCAGCGCCACCAGCAGTTCATCCACCTTATTGGCCAGTGATTGCATCTCCGTCTGCGTGGGTGGATCACTCACCACGAGGCCCAGCGTCGCCACCGCATTGCTGTTGTTACTTGTGCCATTGATTGCACCCGCCAGGGCCACATTCGTTACCTCACCGGGAGGGCCTTGCGGGCCGTCGCCGCCATCGTTCCCACGCGGGATGCCGTAACTGAAATGCACACTCACCCCATCAAAGCTCACCGTCACCGTCGCGGCATCACCGGGATTCAGCGTGTTCACCGCATCCACCACCGCATTGGCAAAGGGCGGCCCCTGCGGGCCCGCGGCACCGTCCATGCCATTCTGCCCCTGAGTGCCGATGTCACCGCGCGGGATGCCAAAGGTAAAGTGCAGGGTGTTGCCGATCACGCTCAGGCCTACGCTCGCGGCCTCTCCGGGTAGCAGAGTTGTCACACCGTCGATCTGCGCAGCGGTGAGCGTGATGATGGCGTCGATGAGCGCCTTGAGGCCATTGAACTGACCGCGTAGGGGCGCGGACTCGATCTCCGCATTCAGCGGCGGGTAGTTGGGATCGTAAGGCATGGGAATTGGGGAAGTTGACGGTGGTTTGCCGTGGTTGAGGGGAAAGGTAGCGCGGGCTGTCCTCAGCCCGCCGGGGGGAACAGTGGATTGAATTCAGAAAGATAGGGGTAGGAACGGCGCATTGGGTTGCGCCGCCCCTCCCTCCGAACCGGACTGGCGGCTTTCCCGCATCCGGCTCTCCGGTCAGTAGTTGGC
>JBEBGU010000427.1:0-4514 GCA_040081325.1 Prosthecobacter sp. | reverse complement strand
CGGAACTCGGCGCTGCGCTGCCCACGGGCTTTGAAATCCCTGTGATGATGTCAGAGGCCAATACAGCACCTGAGGGGCAGCCCGTGGCTTATTCGCCTCAGGGCACGGCCGGCATGGACCCTTATGCCGGAGTAGGTGTGCTGGCGGGAAAGACGATCACACCGCACTCGGTGCCGAGCGCCACGTCGGGTCATGCCGCAGCAGTGGCGAATTACTTTTGTGGAACGACGCAGAGCGTCTCACCCGGCGTCACCGAGCTTCATACATGGCTGGCGGATGACTTTGCCACGGTGCTCAAAAACAGTGACGTCCATAATCTACCCCAGCCTTTGTTTGCCGGTAGCGTGCAAAATCATAGCTGGGTTGGCTCATGGGATAATGAAGCCGATGACATACTCACATTGAGAAGATTGGATTTCATCATCGGGCGTGATGGCATCACGATCAGCACGCCCATGAACAACGGCAGTGTCATGGCAAAGCTGCTGGCGAACGCCTATCACGGCATCAGTGCCGGAATTCGTGATGACAACGGCATCACCAATCATCCACACACGCACAGCAACCTCGATGGCCTGGGCCGGATGAAACCTGATCTCGTGGTGCATGAGAGCGTCACCAGCTATGCAGGTCCAGCCGTGGCATCGGTCGCCACGCTGCTGCTGGATGCGATCCGCCCCGGTTTCCCAGATGCCGATGACCCGCGTGTGGTGAAGGCCATCATGCTCAGTGCTGCGTCAAAGCATAATTTGTTGGGCTGGAGACGCAACAGCTCCAGCCGCCCGTATGATGAGAACTATGGAGCAGGCGAGCTGAATGTGCTGAACGCCTACCACATCCTGGCGGCGGGTCGCCAGACAGCGAGTGACTCGGCGCTACGTTCGACTCGCGGCTGGGATCGCGGCACGAGTAGCACCAGCACCCCTCAGCGCTATTTTTTCACCCTGCCTGCCGGTCAATGGGGCGGCACCGTGGCAGTTACGATCATTTGGCATCGGCAGCTCTCAGCCGACTTCGCCACGTCAACGCTTGCCAATTTGAATCTGCGTCTCGTCAATGCCTCGGGCTTCGTCGCGGGCAGCACGGTGACAGAGAGCATCAGTGCCATTGATAATGTGGAGCACCTCTTCATCCGCAATCTACTACCCGGCGAGTATGCACTCGAAGTCAGTGCCGACACGGCAGGCGAGCTGTATGGCATCGCCTGGGAGGTGCAGCCGAGCACGGGGCCGCAGCTCACACTCCAGCGCACGGGCAATCAAAACACACTCACGCTTTCACAGCTCGATCCACTGGAGAGCTACACGGTCGAATCCTGCACTGACCTCTCTGACTGGCTGCCTGCCACCACGATCCGCACCGCCGACACCACACCCGCCACGACCGCGACCTGGCAGGATAGCGTAAGTGCAGGCGTAAAATTTTACCGGCTGTCGTGGGTGCCGTAGCTCACAACGGAGTTGCGTGTTGAAGTGTCGAGTGGTTGAGGGTTTGATCATCCCCATGTCAGATCTGCGATCTCTCACAGCAGGCGCACCGTTTCCCATCACGGCATGGACGAAGGTCATGCATGTGCAGCGCGGAGATGCTGATGCGCGGCAGGCGCTGGAGCAGCTCTGTCAGAATTACTGGCCAGCCATCTACACCTACCTGCGTGCGCTCGGGTGCGATCGCGAAGAGGCGCTGGACGAGACGCAGGAGTTTCTCTCGCACTTCATCAATGGCGGTGGGTTGGAGAGCGTGTCGCCGGAACGTGGGCGGCTGCGCAGCTATTTGCGGCAGGCGGTACGAAATCAGCTCGCGACATCGCGCCGTAATGCGGCACGGCAGAAGCGTGGCGGCGGACAAATGTTCGTGTCGATGGATGATGCGGAGGCCTTTGATGTGCCCAGCGAGCCGGAGCGCGCGGACCATTGGTTCGACAAACGCTGGGCGTGGTCGGTCATGCGGCGGGCGATGGATCAGCTGGAGTCGCGCTATGCCGGGCGAGGACGTTCGATGATCTTCACGGAACTCAAGGCCGGGCTGATCAGTCCGGAATTGCTGAAACCTTATGCTGAAATCGGCGCTTCTATTGGCATGAATGAGAGCCAAGTGAAACTTGAAGTGCATCGCGCGCGCCGCCGTCTCGCTGACGAACTGCGAGCGGAAGTGGCCGGCACAATGGAGCCCGGCGCGAATGTCGATGAGGAGCTGCGCTATCTGCTAACCGTCCTGAGCTGTGAGTGATTCCCGACCAATCATGGTGACGTGTCCGCGCTGTGGAAAGCCGCAGCCGGAGCGTACTCTTGTCGGCGGGCTGTGCGCGTCGTGTGTGGCGGAAAGCATGAAGGTGGATTTGCTTTCACTCAATGAGCCGCAGCTTGAAGAGAAGGAGCCGCTGTCGATCCAGGTGCAAGGCTACGAGATTCAGGCGCTGATCGGCGGCGGTGGCATGGGAGAGGTGTATCGAGCCGTCGATCTGGATGACGGTGAAATTGTCGCACTGAAAGTGGTGGCCGGACGGCTGACGCGCGATCCCGAGGTGATGGCGCGGTTTGAGACGGAAGTGGCTGCGCTCGCGCAACTCGATCACCCCAATGTGGTGCGCGTGCTAGATCACGGCGAGACGGCGAACGGTCGCCAGTTTCTCGTGATGGAGTATGTGGATGGCTGCGACCTGCGGCGCTTCTTGCGTGCGCAACGCCCGGACATGGAGCGCGCGTTCGACATCTTTGCGAAGGTGTGCGCGGGCGTGGCTCACGCGCATGAGCGCGGTCTGGCACATCGGGACATTAAGCCGGCGAACATCCTCATCGGTCACGAGGGCGCGGTGAAGGTGGCGGATTTTGGTCTCGCGAAGACGCTCACGGACACGGTGGCCGGTTACAGTTTCACGCAAACGCGCGACACATTTGGCACGCCCTATTACGTCGCACCGGAGGTGGCGCGGAATGCGGGCGCGGCCGATGAGAGATCGGATGTGTATGCGCTCGGCGTGCTGCTTTATGAACTGCTCACGGGCGCGGTGCCGATGGGTCAGTTCACGCCGCTCTCGGAGAAAACGGGACTCGACCGGCGCATCGACGCGATCGTGAGCCATGCGCTGGCGGATGATCCTGAACGGCGGTTGCGCTCGGTGAAGGAGCTGGCGGCAGCGGTCGCGCAGACCGCGGAGGAGCATCGGCTCGGACATGTGCGGCAGCGGCGTCGGTTGAGATTGCTCGCGGCGGCGGCGATTGTCACGATCCTCGGCGTCGGTGCATCGGTGGGCGCGTGGTATGCAGACAAGCAGAATGAGGGCAGCAAGCCTGCGCATCGACCACCAACGACTGCCACGCACGAAGATCCGTGGACGAACAGCATCGGCATGAAGTTCGTGCCCGTGCCGAAGACGAATGTGCTGTTCTCGATCTGGGAGACGCGAGTGCGGGACTTCGAGGCGTTTTTCAAAGCCGATACTGCCGTGCTTCCAGATTGGCGGACGGGCGCGAACGACAACCGGCTCAATCTAAAAAAACCAGCCACGACGAAAACCACGCCTGAAGGCAAAGTGGTGCCAGCCTACAACTGGCGCAATCCTGGCCCCGGCTTCGAGCAGACCCTGGATCATCCCGTCTGCGGCGTCTTGATGCTCAACATGCGGATGTTCTGCGCCTGGCTGACATGGAAGGACCGGATGGAGGGGCGCATCGGCGACGACCAGCGATATCGCCTGCCGACCAGTGATGAGTGGAGCCACGCTTCGGGGAGGAGAGACAAGACTGCCGAAAGCAGGGCGATGCTCGATGCGCTGGAAGCGGGTGATTCGTTGGCGACGGCAAACTTTGCCGGCCCCGAGGTGATCGGTCCCACCTCGTGGGAGGGTTATGCCCACCTGGAGCGGCGCGATCCTTTTCCGCGCACCGCGCCAGTGGGAAGTTTCGCGCCCAACGCACACGGCATCTATGACATGTCCGGGAACCTGATCGAATGGACCGACACCGAGGCTCCGGCTGACCCGGAGAAGCCAAAGGGCCGCTACTATTACATCCGAGGCGGCTCGTGGGGCACGGGCAGCGGGAAACTCTGCCGACTGGAACACCGCAAATCGGAGCGCTTCGGCACCACAGGGCCTACCATCGGCTTCCGCATTGTTCTCGATTTGAAGGCGGCACCCGCCGAACCCCAGGAGATGGGCCCATTCGTTCCCGAGTTGAAGGGCAAGTAGGCCTGCGTGACGGAAATTTTATTTTCTGCGCCTGTAACTTGCTTCAAGAAATAGTGCATCAGTAATAAACAAACCTGCCGCCGTTAAATGCGCTCCCGCCACTTTCAGATTCTCCTTCTCGCCGCCATGCTGCTGCCCGTGCTCGCCAGCGCGGCGGGCACGATCAATGGCTTCTCGCTGCCCGGCTATGCTTTGCCAGGCTACGTCATCGAGGCGGATGCGGTGGACGGCGATGGCGCGACGAACCGGCACCGGATCGACACGCAGTGCTCGGTGACCGTGACGACGGCGGGTTCGTATCGCATCGATTGGGAGCTGCTGGACC
>JBEBGU010000426.1:0-4521 GCA_040081325.1 Prosthecobacter sp. | reverse complement strand
GCCGCACACGGAGTGTGCGGACCACTTTTGCTTCAAGCGATAGGCCGAATACCCACCTTGGCAGGGCGCGATTCCTGCTTCAGAGTAGTTTATGAAACTGATCCGCGCTTTTGCCCTCACTGCTCTATCATTCGGAATGGTGTCCTGCCAGGTGGCATCTATCGTCAGTGGCGGCGGGCACAGTGTGTATGGTGACAAGCCAGGGCCGCAGGGATTTAAAACGGTGATCGTGGACGCGGGGCATGGCGGCAAGGACTCGGGGGCCAGTCGGCGTGGGCTGGTGGAAAAACAGATGGCGCTGGATATTTCCAAACGGCTGCGCTCGGAGCTGTCTCCAGGCTTTCAAGTCGTGATGATGCGCAGCGACGACCGTTTCGTGGAGCTGGATGAGCGCGTGCGAGTCGCCAACCGCTATGGAGATGCCGTGCTGGTGAGCATTCATCTCAACGATGGCAACCGCTCCCGCTCCGGCCCGGAGACCTACTACTGGCGGACGGATAGCTACTCCCTGGCCCGGCGCGTGCAGCAGCAGCTCACGGCCACATCTCCCTATGAGTCTGGGAACGCTGGACTCGTGCGCCGTCGTCTCCGTCTGACACGCAATCCCACCATCCCCTGCATCCTGGTCGAGTGCGGCTATCTCAGCAGCGCACGGGATGCCGGCATGATCGCCTCAGCCAACTATCGCGAGCGTCTGGCAGAGGCCATCGCACGCGCCATTCGTGATCAATCCGCGCGCGGTGATGCAGGCATGGGCACGTTGCCACCGCCGATCTATGCTGCCCCGAGCCGTGCTGGAGATGCGCGACGCTGATCGTTGACCTCTCGTTGGTTAAGGAATACAGACCGAGTTGAGTGTTGAGAGCCTACCAATGAAGCCTTTCAAGTCACAACAAGCACTCACTTTTGAGTAACCCCAGAGTAAACAAGACGCTGATTCGCAACTCTCATCACTGGTTAAGTTAAGACGAACACACTCCTGCATGAAAACCTTGATCACACTTCTTGGCATCGGCTTCTTGGGCCTCTCTATTCTGTCAGCTCAAACGGCTGAAACATGGACGCTGGCCGATGGCCGTACTTTTGAAGGCACGGTCAAATCAGTCACCCCCGGCATGGTCCTCTTCACGCGACCCGGAGCCGCAGATGCCCCGCTAGAAATCGCCAAGCTTTCCGAAGCCAGCCGCAAGCATCTGATCGAAAATCTGGGCCTCAGCCTCACCGCCGCCGCCCCTGCACTTGCACCCGCGCCAGTGATCCCGCCGCAGGCCACCACCATGCCCGCCGCCACGCGCAGTTCAGGGGCCATTGATGCCACTGACATCTCCATGATCGACTCCCGATTTGGCCTGACCGCAGCCGTCATCGGCCAAGTCAAAGAAGTCGTCACCCTCGGCAGCACAGGCCACAAGCGCATCAACTTTGAAGGCACCGAATTCAATGTCTTCATCAACAAACGCAATCTCGACAAAAGCAGCGAGTGGAAGCTCGACGGCCTCACTGGCAAGACCGTACAGGTCGAGGGAGAAGTCACGAAGTATAAAGAACAAGTCCAGATCCAAATCACTGCCCCTTCCCAGATCGGTGTGATCGAAAAGTAAGACTGCCGCCGCGTTCGGCCAGCGGGCATGACTGAATGAGCAACGCCTAGCCCATTCGCACTTCAGGATTGCTGCGAATTCCTTTTCATCACCTCTCGAAGCCGATTTCCCCAGACAGGATTTCATTATTCGGCGCAACCAACAGTGAAGGCAGTTGGAAGTTCCCGTCGCCGATCAGGCCGCAGGGGTCGGTGATGAAAGGCTGGTGCATCATGCCGGTGAAGGGCACGGGCGCTTCTTGGCGGCATCGGTCAGCACCGAGTGTGATTAGAAAGGACTTACGGAGTGACAGTCACAACTAGACGGATAAAGAGGTGCTCATGCACTCCAACGGGGATACTGAAGACATGATTGAGTCCTGTACCGGTGTCGCTGACGGAGAGCCAACTGCCAGATGATAGGTCTGGACTCCACTCCGCACCATAGGTGATACCGGTGACACTGGGCGGTTGGGCGAAAGAGACGGTGAAGTTATAGGCGGTCTTGTCGCCTACAGGTAGCTGGTTGGAACTGCTATTGGTGGGATTTAGTCCAAAGGCATATTCGATGAGATTCACGAGGCCGTCCTTATCAAAATCATATGTGTCTGCCGCATCACCACTATTGGAGGTAGTGCCAAACCATATTTGCCGCCAGCTTTGCTGAGTGATGGTGCCTCTGCCGGAGATGCCAATGCTCGTCGAAGACTCGTCGGCATCTGTATTTTCAATCAAGAGCGTGGCATTCATCAACCCGGCAGACACGGGGCTAAATTGGATGGTGAAAGTCGAAGTGGCACTACCTGGACCGATGATTGTGGCAGGCTGAGAAGTGACGGCAAAGGCCGTGGCATCCAGTCCGCTGAGGCTGACGCGGGGGTTGCCTGTGAGTATGAGCTCATCGATACCTGAATTTCGAACGGTAAAAGTGAGGCTAGTCGCACTACCGACATTGACAGGCCCGAAGTCCCGGCTGCCGCCGTTCGGGATGACGGTCAGTGTCGGCTGCTCAATGGCAATCTCCGGCTCAAAGGTAAGGACCGCGTATTTGAGATTTCCCTTGGTGATATCGTGGTAGCTGATGCCTGCACCAGTAGGCAGTGAAACCATGCTGTTGTAGCTACCCACTCTGCCAATTGAATCGATGGCGAGGCTGCTACCCCAGGTGGCTCCGACCAGATCTGTAGCGCGAACAAAACGCAAGATGCCACGCCGTTCATAGCTGATGGCTGGCCGCCCAGCGATGATCTGGAGTGAGGAGTCAAAGGTGGCGAGGTGCGAAGACTGTGTGTCCAAGGTCACGGCGGCTTCCCAGGCAGTGCCATTTGCATCTGCAGACCGCAAATATCTCAGCGTATAATTGCCTACTACGAGTGCTCGGCATGAGACAGCAGGACGCCCACCCACAACCTGCAGAGAAGGATTTTCGCCTGTGCTGGTTCGGTCACCTACCATCAGTACGTTGCCTGTGTTGCCTGTGATGCCTGTGAGAGGCAGATTCTGCATGCTTGTTGCGAACCAATTACCTCCACCCGAACCCCCATTATTGCTCACATATTCTCCTCTATCAGTGACAGCATGGATACTGGTGGCATTCCTGCCCCAAATGAAGGTGGGCGTGCCCGTGGCCGAGACTGACTTAGATGTCCAAGTGCTGCCATTCCAGTAAACTCCGCCACCCGAACTGCCAAGCACCCAAACATTGCTGGCATCCGCCGCCCAGACACAGGTGAAGGCCCCTGGGCTGAAAAAGGTCTGGGACTGCCAAGTGCTGCCATTCCAGAAGACGATGCTGGGGGCGTCGCCAACGGCCCAGATATGGGTGGCATCGACACCATGGATAGCTCTCCAGGAACCAGGGAGAGAAGGCAAGGTTTCCGTCAGCCATGAACTGCCATTCCAGCGTCGGAGAGAATTGCTGGCGACAACGTACACGTTGCTAGAGTTGGTGCCCCAGATACTCCGCAAATCAGCGATAGTTCCGGAAGCCTGGGTGCTCCAGGAAACTCCATTCCAACGCAAAATGGTACCACCATCTCCCACCACCCAAACATCACTATTTCCCGTTCCCCAGATGGCTCGGAGGTGAGCCGTCGTCCCGGATACCTGTGGCGTCCAACTGATGCTGGAGGAAGGGCCGGCACCGCGACGGATGGTACCGCTGTTACCCACGGTCCAGAACTGGTTGCCATCTGATGTCCAGATGGCGTTGAGACGCTGCTGGCTGCCAGATTCCAGAAGCTGCCAAATGCCGGGAACACCATTGTAAATACTGGCGTTCAGACGGTCGGCCACCACGGGAGTGCCCCAAATACTGCCAGTGCTATCATTAGCAGCAACGTAGAGGAGCTGAATATTACTGACATCATAGCAAGCGATGGCGGGCCACCCTGCGACGATCTGCATGGATGTGTACTGCCCCACATTGCCCGTGGTCGCTACTGTGACAGGCGTACCCCAAGCGCTTCCAGTGCCATTGGAGGCACGCACATATTTGAGGTCGGCGTTCGTGCTGTCATAGTACGATACGGCAGGCTGGCCTACCACAACGCGGAGACAGGTGAATGAGCCAACATTACCAGCACTGTCGATCACGACAGGGGAACTCCAGGCGGTGCCTTCGGCATTGGTGGCACGGAGGTATTTTAAATCGCCGTTGGTGATGTCACGGTAGCTGACGGCGGGATTTCCCTGGACGATTTGGAGCGAGGGGTAATCCCCCACGGAACCTGTGCTATCAAGGGTGATCGGTGTGCCCCAGGCTGTGCCAGCGGCGTTGGTGGCGCGCTTGTAAAGCAGGTCCGCGTTGACGCTGTCGTAGTAAACGATGGCCGGATAGCCGCTGACGATAGCCTGTGAGGTGTGCAATCCAGAGGTGCCGGAGCTTGCCCCTGAGTCGGCCAAGATGGGAGTGCCCCAAGCCGTGCCACTCACGTCTGTGG
>JBEBGU010000425.1:0-4522 GCA_040081325.1 Prosthecobacter sp. | reverse complement strand
GCGGATCGGCATTGGCCACAGTGTCAGCGCTGAGGATGCCCTCCTGCGCGAGCAGCGCGCCGAGGCCCATCATGCCGACTCCGTTGGCGCTCGTGGCCAGGAATTCACGGCGGGTTTGCAGGATCTGATGTTCGATGGGGTTCATGTGATTATTCCCTCGTGATAAATTCATCCATGTTCAAAACGATGCGTGCGACAGCGACCCAGGCGGCGCTTTCTTCTGCGCTGACGCCGGATGTTGTGTGTGTGCCGGGTGCGAGCTTCGCTTCGTCGGCATGAGTGCGGTAGTAGGCGCGTGATTCATCGAGCAGGCTGCGCAGGGCTGTGAGTTCGCGCTCTGAGCCGGGGCGGGTGACGCAGAGATTCAGGGCACGATTCAGACGTGCTTGGTCATCCTTCGCAGGTTCGGCTAGAAGACGTTTGCTGAGTGCTTGTGCGGCTTCGGCATAGGCCTCGGCGTTGAGCGTGGTTAGGGCTTGCAGCGGGGTGTTGGAGACGGTGCGTTTGACATTGGTGGTGTTCGCATCCGGGCAATCAAAGGTTGTCAGGTCAGGATACGGCGCGGTGCGTTTGAAGAAGGTGTAGAGACCGCGTCGATAGCGATCCGCTCCCGTGCTAGTCTTCCATGAAAAATTGCCCGCGTAGCTGAGCGCGGCGATGTCGGCCGGCATGGGCGGGAAGACGCTCTCACCGCCGATCTTTGGCGAAAGCAAGCCGGAGGCGGCGAGATAGAGGTCACGCACGATTTCACCTTCCACGCGCAGGCGGTTCTGACGCCAGAGGAATTCGTTCTTGGGGTCGATCTCCTGCATCTCAGGCTGATGCCCCGACGCCTGCTTGTAAGTGGCGGAGGTGAGGATGAGCCGAAGCAGTTTTTTGCGACTCCAGCCTTGCTTGATGAACTCGGCGGCGAGGTAGTCGAGCAACTCGGGATGCTTGGGCTTGGCACCACGCACGCCGAAGTCGGCGGCGGTGGTCACGAGTCCTTCACCGAAGAGTTTGCCCCAAATGCCATTCACCGTGACACGCGGTGTCAGCGGATTCTCTGCACTCACCAGCCAGCGCGCGAAATCGAGACGTGAGGGATTCTTTGGATCAGCGCCTTTGATCGGCGGCAGCACGGCGAGTGTGGCGGGCGCGACCTCTTCCTTGGGCTGGAGAAAATCCCCACGATAGAGCAGATGCGTGGGTCGTGGGTTGGTGCTGCGACGGGCGATGACTCGTGCATCCATGAGCGGAGGCTTCGGCAGTTTTGACTTGGCGTTGTCCAGAGAATGTGTCGCTGCCACGATCTCGGGGTCCACTTTTCCAAGCCAGTCCCACAGCGGTTGGATCACCACGGGATTCCGTCGTTTCGGCTCCTCACCCAGAATCTTCACCACGTCAGATGGAGCGATGGATTCCTCTGTGATGTCACTGCTGCCGAGCAGTCGAAAATGCCCGAGCGTGTGTTCGCCTGCCTTGTCGTAATTCTGTTCCAGGCGGACAAATAGTTTGTTGCCCGCCATGCTGTCCGCCGGTGCCGCGAGTTGCAGTGTGAGCTGATGCGCCTTGCCCACCGCGCCTTTGACTGCCCAGCCTGTCTCCGGTTTGCCATCGAGCACTTGTGCGGCAGTGAAGCCGTTTTGCACATAGTCCGCCTTGGCAGAATGCAGCGGCACTTCAATCGCACTGGCCAGGGTCTTGCCGCGCAGCAGTTTGATTTCGCTCAGCACAAAATTGCCGTTCTTGCTGCGCCCTGGACCTTTGGCGGGCAGGCTGTCATCAGGCAGTGCTTCGAGTTTCAGTGAGACAAGAGGTTTGTCTGTGGCCGCAAGCTCCAGGACATAGACATCTGTTCGCGCTGACTTGCCGGAGACGCGGTGGGAGCCGTCGCCGAGCTTCTTGAAAGTGGCTTTCGAGTCGGCCTGAATCGAAGCGATGGACAACGGCGCAAACACAGCCTTCGCTTTCAGCAGGCGCGCCTCCGCCAGTCTGGCCTGCACGGCTTTCTCCCACTCAGGGAGTTTTGAAGGCAGCTCGGCTTTCGCGGCATCGACTTTCCGCTGTAGCGGCACGAGCTGGCGCGCGGCGGCACCATTTGCCAGCTCATAAGCGCTCCAGGCTTCGGGCGAGATGGGCACCTGCTTGGTGGCTTCGTCACCATTGTTGTAGAAGCTGAAGAGCTGGTAGTACTCACGCTGGGAGATCTGATCGTACTTATGTGTGTGGCAGCGCGCGCAGCCTACGGTGAGCCCGAGCCACACTGCACCGGTTGTCTCTGTGCGATCCATCACCGCCTCGATGCGAAACTGCTCCTGATCGGTGCCGCCCTCGGTGTTGGTGAGCGTCTGACGATGAAACGCGGTGGCCACGATTTGCTCTGGCGTGGCATCGGGCAAAAGATCACCGGCAATTTGTTCGATGCTGAATTGATCGAAGGGCATGTCGTCATTCACTGCGCGGATCACCCAGTCGCGATAGCGCCACGCATCAGGCCGTGGACGATCTTTTTCATAACCATCGGAGTCCGCGTAGCGAGCGGCATCCAGCCAGTGGCGGCCCCATCTTTCTCCGAAGCGAGGTGAGGCGAGGAGCGTGTCCACAAGCCGCTCATAGGTCTTATGAGGCATAGACGAACCTTGAGTCTCATTCAGAAACGCCGCCGCCTCTTCCGGTGTTGGCGGCAGGCCGAGGAGATCATAATAGACACGCCGCAGCAAAGTCGGCGCGTCCGCTTCCGGCGAGGGCTCGATCTTCATCTCCGCGAGTTTGGCTCGGATAAAGGAGTCGATGGGGTGGGCTTCATCTCCAAGTTCCAGGTTTAAGGTTTCAAGTTTGGAGGAGGTGGTGCCTCGGGAGGGTTCGGAAACTGGAGACTTGGAACCTGAAACTTGAAGCTTCATGAGCGGCCGATAAGCCCAGTGCAGATCATATTTCGCACCGCCTTTGATCCAGGTTTTGAGAAGCTCGATCTCGGACGGTTTGAGCGGCTTCTTCTCCTTGGGCGGCATGCGGTCATCGAGATCGCCCGTGGTCACACGCTCGATCATCGCACTTGCTGAGATGTCACCTGGCACGATGCCTTTGGCACCGCTTTTCAGCTCCTTGAGCGCGCCATCACGCGTGGTCAAAACGAGCCCGCCCTTCGAGGCATCCGGCCCGTGGCATTCGAGGCAGTGCTCGGCAAACAGAGGCTGGATGTCGCGCGAGTAGTCGGCGGAGATCGCTGACGAGGCGACGAGAAGTATGAGGGGAACTGTGAACCGTATTTCCATCATGCAGAGTACGGTGCGCGACGGTCGTTCTTGTCTATCGCTTGCTGATCACCCGCGTGTCCAGCACCTCGCCCTTCAGGTTCTTGAACTCGACTTTCATCTCGGCGGCACCGGCCTTGAAGGTGAGCAGGAGGTAGTTGTGCTCGCGGGCGAAAAACTTCGACTGAGGGTCTTTGTAGGGATCGCCGTCGCCTTTGAGGCAGGTATTGAAATACGGCAGGCCGCCGGTGAGTTCAGCGCGCTCGGCGAAGTAGCCGAAGCCTGTCACCAGCGCGCTGCCTTTGACGAACTGCTCATGCCAGATGCCCTGGGTGCGGCCCTTCACCTGCGTCTGCTTTTCATTCATCAGGGTGAAGACAAAACCGGCCTTGGTTTGAGCCATCAGATCGCGATACCACAGGAACTGCTCCGACTGCGCATCATAGGGATGACAGGTCTGCCAGGTCGTGCCGAAGTCCTGGATGTGATTCAAATCGAGGGCGATGAAGCGCACATCGAAACCGGGCACGTCGAAGTGCCATTTCCATTCATCGCCGGGCAGCGTGAAGAATTCGCGGAAGGCTTTTGCCTCCACATCATACACCGGCTGCGGTGGTGGCTTGGGACCGCGGCCTGTGATCTCACGGTCATGATTGCCGAGGATCGGCAGAAACGGGATGGAGCGAAACAGCTTCGGCTGGCTGGCAATCAAAGCGCTGAAGGCTTTCGCGCCCTCGTGGCCCTTTTCATGCAGGCTGCCCACATTGTCGCCAGCGGTCAGCAGCAGATGCGGATCATATTTGAGCAACGCGCCGAGGTCCGTCACTCTCGAGTAGCCCCAGTCACCGACGATGACGACGCGCAGTTCCTGACTTGGAGTGCCTTTGAAAGTCGCCACTTCTGACACATTGGAGCCACTGCGGACGCGGTAGTGGTACACGGTGTCTTTTTCAGCCAGCGGAATCTCGATGTGATGTCGCGTGACGTTGTCTTTGACGCTGACCGTCTCTCCCAGCGCGGACGTGGTGCCATACTCGACTGTCGAGTCACCGGGCGTGGCAGTCTCCCAGTTGATGACGATTTTCGAAGGGTCAGAAGTCTGGTGGGAAAGCCAGATGCGCTCGATGGGTGCTCCTTGAAGACCGAAGCAGAGTGAAACAAACAGGGCAGGGAAGAAGCGGCGCATGGGAGAGAAAATGGGAGACGTGCTCCAGAGACATACAGCCTTTTTCAATTCCATCTTGCCCCTCGCCGCCTGGACGCTAAAACAGTGTGCATGGTACGAC
>JBEBGU010000023.1:0-16876 GCA_040081325.1 Prosthecobacter sp. | reverse complement strand
CCAGACCTCGCAAACGCAGGCTGGCGTTTCACCGATCGGATGAAGGTACATCAGTCGCTCTACGCGCCGCGTTCGGTGCATGAGTGGTCCACGATGCCTTCGTTCAAGCACCTTTACATCGTTCGCAAAGCCCAGGGGCCGAAATCCAGCAAGGCACTCGACCTGAAAGGCAAGTTCAAGCCCGTGAAGGGCTACGAAGTCGTGCCGACCGCCGAGGCCGAGGCGTTGGTCGATTACATTTTGTCGCTCAAGAAAGACTATCCTGTTCCCGGAACGGCTCCGGCCGTGGCCGCCGCCAAGACCGTCTAATACCGACAGTTCAGTCCATCCCACCCAAAAAGGCCTCGCTCAACAGCGAGGCCTTTTTTGTTTCTAGGCATAAGTTTGCTATTGAGTTGGCTGCTGAGGCCAGGGGCAAGCCCAATGCAATTAATTATAAAATTTATGATATTTTTAATGCCTTATCATTCGGAGGCATTAACTTTCAGGCCGAAACGCCCCGATGCAACCCCGCCGCTCCAACCTCCTGCTCATCCTCCTCGTCATCACGCCTGTGGCGCTACTGACTTGGCTGGGCACCTATTTGATCCGCGATGCTGCCCGCAGTACTGATGGCGCGCAGCAGGCCATTTTGGAGGAGCGGCTGCTCGTCGCCGACAATCAGCTCCTGCATGATCTGCGACAGTTCACCGACTATCTGGACTCGGTGGCTATCACCCCCGGCACGACGGCCCAAAAGGCGGCTGAGCAGCTAGCGCAGCACCCCTGGGTGGGTGAAACGTGGTCAGCAGATACCCAAGGCCAAGTCGTCATCGCCGCCGACAAAAAGACGCTCGCGCCACTAACCGATGCACTCGCCAGCCCGCGCTCGGCAGCACTGCGCGAGCGCCTGCAATCCAGTGGCATCTCGCGCCCCTACATTTCCATCGAAAGCCAGCCCTTTGCGCTCCTGGGAAGCTCGCCAGAGGCCACAAAGGTCCGTGGCACACATGCCATCTGGCAGACAGCGGTGAAATCTGAGAACTACCATCTCGACACGGCCTTGACCAAAGAGTCCAACCAAAGTTTCCCCAGTGGCTGGCATGTCACCGAGGGCGATTTCATCTACTGGCGGCTTGTTAGCGATCAGCTCATCTGCGCTCGAATCGACGGACACCTGCTGGGCGAGGCACTTTTTAAAAGGCTGCCCATCCAGGGCATGGACGCATATCTGGGTCGGCTTACCCTCACCACTCTTTCCAGCATTCCTCTGCATGAGTGGGGAACTAAAAGATTTGGCTTCCAGAGTAATCCCGTGGCGTGGAAGCGCTGCTCCCCCCCCCTCACTCAGTGGGAGTTAGCCTACACACCAGCGGCGTCAGAATTCCCCAAACCTTATCTTTTCCCCATCCTTCTCGGTGTCGGCTCCGGTTGCATTCTTGTGCTAGCACTGGCTTGGACCTTCTTCCGTGAAAATGCCCGCGAGCTGCGCTTGGCCCAGCAGCGCGTCAGCTTTGTAAATCAGATCTCGCATGAGTTAAAGACGCCGCTGACCAACATCCGCCTCTATACCGAAATGGCGGCGAGCCGAGTCGAAGAAAGCGGTGACGCCATTACCCAGCGGCAGCTACGTGTCGTCGAAACGGAAACCGCGCGGCTAGATCGGCTTATTCAAAACGTCCTGAACTACGCCCGCCAGCAGCGTGATAAACTCACGGTCCAGCCACGCCCCATCGTGCTGGATGAAGTCGTCAGCCGCGCCGTCGGCAACTGGCGCCTCTTGCTAGAGGGCAAAGGTTTCACCGTCGAAACATCCCTCCATGGCCCCGCTGAGATGAAAGCCGACTCCGATGCTATCGAGCAGATCATCGGCAATTTACTCTCCAACGTGGACAAGTACGCCTCCTATGGAAAGTGGGTCGCTATCCGCAGTGAAACCGATGGCAAAGAAGCACGCATTATCGTCGAAGATCGCGGCCCAGGCATCCCCGCAGGCAAGCGGCGCACGGTCTTTGAGCCCTTTGAGCGCCTGCGCGCCGATCTCAATGAAGGTGTCAGCGGCACCGGCATCGGCCTGACCATTTCTCGCGAACTCGCTGATCTCCACGGCGGCTCTTTAGAAGTCTGCCCGACCTATCGTGACGGTGCCTGTTTCATTCTCACTCTCCCCATCTCACCCACTCATACAAAGCCATGAAAATCCTCATCGCCGAAGACGACGACCACACCCGCGAAGCTCTGCGCGAAGTCCTGAGCATGGAAGGCTATGAAGTCATGACCGCCAGTGACGGACTCCAGGCCGTGGACTTCTTCCGCGCGATAAGGCCCGATTTTGTCTGCCTAGATGTCATGATGCCAGGACAAAATGGCTATGAAGCCTGCAAACAAATCCGCCGCATTGACGAAGGCGTGCCCATCCTCTTTCTCACCGCCAAAGCTGAGGAGATCGACGCCGTGCTCGGACTCGAACTCGGTGCTGACGACTACATGACCAAGCCCTTCGGTGTCAAAGAAATCACCGCCCGTATTCGCGCCATCATGCGCCGCACCGCGACACGCGGCGGAGCCAAACCCTCTGAAGCCGACTTCTACATGGACGACCTCCGCATCGTGCCCGCCGAGCTGCGCGCCTACCGCGACACCACTGATCTCCAGCTCAGCCCACGCGACCTCAAAGTACTCCGCCTTCTGTATGATCGCCGTGGTAAAATCGTGGATCGCAACATGCTCGCCGACGAAGTCTGGGGTGTGGACTACTTCCCCGAAAGCCGCGCCTTAGATCAACACATTTCCCAGCTCCGCAAACGCATCGAAAAAGACCCGGCCAACCCGCGCATCATTCGCACCGTTCATGGCGCTGGCTATCGCTTCGAGTAAACCCGAGCCGCAATATTTTCTCCTCACAAAGGCCAGAAAAGCGGCACCAGCAGCAGAATCAAAATCACCGAGATCAGCGTCAGTCCACCACCGACTTTGATGAAGTCACTGAAGCGGTATTTGCCAGGGCCATAAACGAGAATGCAGCTCGGCTCAAAAGGCGTGAGCACTGAGACGCTGGCACTCATCATGATCGCGATGGCAAAGGCGCGCGGATTTGCCCCCATGCTCTCAGCCGCTTTGATCGCGATGGGCAGCACCACGAGTGCCGCAGCGGCGTTCGACATGGGCTGGGTCAGTAGGACCGTGAGAATGGTAAAGCCAGCCAGCACAGCGATAGATCCAAAAGGCTGCAACCAGCCCGTGATGGTTTGTGCGATCAAAAGATCCGCACCCGATTTAGCCATCGCCGCGCCAAAGGCAGTCATGCCACCGATCAGGATGAGCAGCCTCCAGTCCACATTTTCATAAGCCGTGTCCAAAGTGATGCACCGCGTGGCAAGCGCGAGCAGGGCGACGAGTAAAAAGGCGATGGATGGAGGCAGCCAATTGAAGCTGCTCAGAACCACCGCCAAGGCGAAAGCGATAAGCACAGCAACGCCGCGCTTCTGCGCATTCTCACTGACACTATGCTCAGTAATGACGATCATCTCAGAGGCCGCTTCAAACTGACGCATCCGATCAAAAGGCCCCTGCAAGAGCATCATATCACCCGCCTGTAGCGGCACGTCAGCCATGTGGTCATTGAGCGTGAGGTCACCACGCAGTAGGGCAAGCACAGACAGCCCAGAACGGCGGCGGAAATTACTGTGACGCAGCGTTTGCCCCACAAGACTGGAGCGAGGCGTCAGCACGACTTCAGCGATGCTCGCGTCCTTCATATCCACACCCGAATGAAGAAGGTCCAGATCTTCGACGATATCGATGCCTTCGATCTTCTTCACCTTGATGAGATTCCTCACCTTACCCGCAACGAGCACGACATCACCCAGCTCAAAGCGCACATGCGGACTGACATCCATCTCCTCTGTCGCGCGCCGGAGTTTCACGACCTGAAATTCCAGCACTGAAAAATCAGATGCATACACCTCCTGACCGATCAGCGGTGAACCAGGTCTGATGACCACTTCAGCCAAATATTCACGCATCGGCGCAGCGTCCGTTTGGCCATCAGCACGGTCACGCTCTGGCACCCATCTCATGCCGATGAGGATCATGTAAACAAGGCCCACACACAGAAGCACAATGCCGACAGGCGTGATCTCAAACATGCCCACAGCAGGCATACCCATTTTCACCATCGCCGCACTGACGGCGACGTTTGTGCTCGTGCCGATGAGTGTGCAGGTGCCTCCTAGTAGCGAGGAAAATGCCAGAGGCATCAGCAGCCGCGAAGGCGAGATGCCAAGCCTCCTAGCTAGCCCAATCACCGGGCCCAGGAACATGGCAGTGACGGTGGTGTTGTTCATGAAAGCAGAAACGCCACCCACGGTAGTCATCATCCCAGCGACCACTCGGCCAGGGTGGCCACCCGTCGCCCGCGCCAGCACATGCCCGAGCTGATCGAGCACACCCGTTTCACGCAGCGCGACCCCGATGACAAAGATCGAACCGAGCATGATGATCACCTCATTTCCGAAACCCGCAAAAGCCTGACTCACCGTGAGAATGCCACTCAGCACGAGCACACAGAGAAGCCCAAGCGTGACAAGATCCACCGAGACCTTCTCCGTGGCGAAGAGGATGACGGCGATGATGAGCAGTCCAATGACAATGGCGGCTTCCATAAGGCGAGCGCGCGGATCATGGGCAGGAGTCGTGAGATGACGAATGAAAAGAATGCCACTCTGCCAGCAGATTCCTCCGACCTACGGTGCAGACAGTTTTTTCAATCCTTCCTCTATGCGATTGAGCAGCTTGGAGTCGGTGGGCTGGAGCGCGCTCGCTTTTTCAAAGAACTCACGGGCTTTGGGCTTGTCGTCCATTTTGAGATAAACTTGGGCGATGTGCTCGATGATCTCGGCGTCATCGGGTTCTGGGTTCTTGAGCAGGGCAAAGGCGCGTTGCAGCTCTTTGAGTGCATTTGGATAGTCGCCCTTTTTGAAATGCCACCAGCCGAGGCTATCCACATAGGCTGACTTTTCTGGCTGGAGTTCATTGGCCTTGCGAATCAACTCGCCCGCTTTGTCGAGATGACGTTCCAGTTCCAGCCACATGTAGCCGAGATAATTCATGGTGTTTGCGGCGTCTTCGAGTTCCTCTTTCGGCGTGAGGGTGATGGATTTTTCAAACATCTTCGCCGCCTCATCATGCCTGCCGCCGCGCTCCAGAGTCAGGCCATACTGGAAGAAAAAACGGTGATTCACCAGTTCCGCCTGCGTGCTCTCTGCCTGCTCTGCGGCACGCTCAAAGGATTGAATGGCCTTCTCCCAGTGGAACAATGAGCGCTGTGCTAATGCCGCATGGAGATGAAAGACTGGATTGTCAGGATACAGCTTCACACAGCGCTCGCTGAGCTGGATGAGTTTGTCATAAAGTTGGGAGCGCAGCAGCAGCTCGCTAAGTGCCTGATAGTCTCCCGCATCCCCTCCCCCGATCTGAATGGCAGCCTCGAGATGCGGCACGGCCTTGGCAAACTGTTCACGCGATTCATAGGCCGTCACGAGAAGACGTTGCTGCTCCACATCTGTCGGGGCGTCTTGGACGATCTTTTCGAGAGTGGCCAACGCCTTGTCCTTTTCCTCCGCCGCCTCGTAAAGACGGAATAGAATCTTCCTCGCCTGAAGATTTCCCGTATGAGTAGCGACCAACTCACACAAGGCTCGCGCAGTATTGAGTTGATTGGTGAGCAGGTAGTATTGTGCCACCTCGATCCGCGTCGTTTCGCCCTTCTTTCCCGTTGCTGCATGGCTGAGCGCCTTCTCAAAAAAAGCATTCACGCGGGTGGTGTGATCTGCCTTCATCTCGACCTGAGCGAGTGGCCAGATCTGCTGGGCTGCGCGTCCGAGTTCCAACCAATAGGCGGATTCTTTGACCTCTTGTTTCGCGGCCTGCTCCATGACGGCAATGGCCTCTGACCGCATGTTCTGACTCAAAAAACTGAGGCTCGCAAAGGCGCACACGTCCGCCCGCTTCGGGAAACGTTTCACGACATCAGCCAAGACCTGTTTCGCGCGATCTGCCTCAAAGGGTTCCTCTGAGGTATAGGTGGTGAGAAAGCGCACCAGATTCAGATACGCGGCTGGTTCGTCTGGCCTTGTCGCGATAGCCTTGTCCAGGAGCGCTACCGCCTCCTTCCTTCCCTGGTAATGATAGGCCAACTCGGCTGTGTGTGCTGCGAGTTCGGGATTTGCGGGGTCCACCTCAAGCACGGCTAAGAATTGCGTGAGCGCTTCGCGCATCTTGCCTGATTTCTCAAACTGCAACGCAGCCGAATAGTGGGCAAGCGTTTCAGCAATCCGTTCACCAGATGCATGAATTTGCAGGTCTGGAGAAACCTGTGTGGTGATCTTTGGCAGGGAAAGATCTGCCATCGCTGGCTTCTCCAACGGCACTAGGGCCATGCTCAAAGCCGACCAACCAAGCACGAGCGCACCCGCCAGAATGGCTGGATTCATCCTTCCCGACTTCAGCCGATCTGAAGCGGGATCACTGAGCTTAAAAATCCGCATCCGCGACGATAAGCCTCCGTCAGCGAATCGAGTCATTCTTTTCGCGGGACGGAGGCAAATCATGCGGACGAGGCTAACGGTTACGACTTGTAGCGCAAACGCTTCTTATGACGGTTGGCGCGCATGCGCTTCTTGCGCTTGTGCTTGTTGATCTTCGTCTTTCTGCGCTTTTTCAGCGATCCCATGGTGGTGTGTTCTCCTGTTTTCTTGTGTCGGCTCCGGTTAAGGGACGACTTTGTTCAGCGGGTATTCCACGATGCCTTCGGCACCGAGAGATTTGAGTCGGGGGATTATCTCCCGCACGACCGATTCCGCAATGACTGTCTCGACGGCGACCCAATCCTGCGAAGCAAGTTGGGAAATCGTAGGTGAGCGCTCACTCGGGAGCGTCGCAACGACCTGCTCCAGTGATTTAGCTGGGACGTTCATCTTGAGGCCGACCTTGTCGCGAGCCTCCAACGCGCCTTTGATGAGCAGGACGAGCGTCTCCATCTTCTCGCGCTTCCAGGCATCCTGGTAGGCACCTTTGCTGGAAATGAACTGCGGGTAGCTCTCCATCAGCGTGTCCACAATACGCAGCTTATTCGCGCGTAGCGAGCTGCCCGTCTCGGTGATGTCCACGATCGCATCGACGAGTTCCGGCACTTTTACCTCTGTGGCTCCCCAGCTAAATTCTACCTCAGCCTGCACTCCATGCTTGGCAAGGTAAGCCTTTGTCATGTCCACTGCTTCAGTGGCGATGCGCTTGCCTTCAAGATCTTTGACTGACTTCACAGGTGAATCGTCAGGAACGACTAGCACCCAGCGAGTAGGCTTGGATGTGGCCTTTGAATAACGCAGGTCCGTCAGCACCTCCACATCAGCATTGTTCTCAGCGATCCAATCACGACCTGTGATGCCGCAGTCGAGAAATCCGTGATCCACATAACGACCGATCTCCTGAGCACGCAGCAGGCGCAGCTCGAGTTGATCGTCGTCCACCGTCGGGCGGTAGGAGCGGGAAGGAACAACAATATTGAATCCGGCGCGCTTGAGGAGTTCAAGGGTCGGCTCCTGGAGGCTGCCACTGGGCAGACCGAGTCGGAGGATGTTTTTGGGTTCAGCCATCAGCAGGGGAAAAAGGGCGCGCAGAGTAGCGGGCTTTGGCAGCGTGCAAAGGGGAAATTTAATGTACTAAATGGTGACGACCCAGAAAATGCGCCCGCAAGGACTCATCCATCCATGCCAATACCGCCCCAATTGAGTCATGGCGATGGCCACCGAGACATTCATCTGGCTACTCTAGACCGTGGCTTTGAGCTTGCCTATCTCATGACTATCACCATAAGCATGACGTGCCCATGAAGTCTCTTTTCCTCACCAACGAATACCCACCTTATATTTACGGCGGTGCCGGCGTGCATGTCGAATATCTCACGAGAGAGCTCGCCAAGCTCATGGAGGTGGAAGTGCGCTGCTTCGGTGATCAAAACAACAGCGATGGCGGCATCACGGTGCATGGCGCTGGACTGGATATGTTGAAATGGACTAGCCCAGGGAAACTAAAATCCGTTTTTGGTGCCTTGCAGCGCAGTCTCGACTTCAACACGCGGAACATTGATGCGCAAATCGTCCACCTGCACACTTGGTATGCTCACTTCGGCGGCATTTTAGCCAAGCTCAACTACGGCGTGCCCATGGTGCTAACCGTGCATTCGCTAGAGCCCCTGCGCCCATGGAAACGCGAGCAGCTCGGCGGCGGCTATGACTTCACTGTCTGGCTGGAAAAGACCGCCATTGAGATGGCAGACGCCGTCATCGCGGTTTCTGAAGAAACAAAGGTGGACATCATGCGGCTCTTTCATGCGGACCCACACAAAATCCACGTCATCCACAACGGCATCGACCCCGTCGAATATCACCGAGTGGAGGCACCTGACGTACTGCGAAAAC
Source organism: Prosthecobacter sp. (assembly GCA_040081325.1). Taxonomy (GTDB): domain Bacteria; phylum Verrucomicrobiota; class Verrucomicrobiia; order Verrucomicrobiales; family Verrucomicrobiaceae; genus Prosthecobacter. The sequence goes on along the minus strand of JBEBGU010000023.1, from coordinate 8,417 downwards.
ATGGCGTGAATCCCGATGTCCCGTACGTCCTCTTTGTCGGACGCATCACGCGGCAGAAAGGCATCATCCATCTCGTGCGTGCCATTGAGCAAATGGACCCCGGCTTCCAAATCGTGCTCTGTGCGGGTGCCCCAGACACCCCAGAAATCCTAGCTGAAATGGAAGCAGCCGTAGCCGCCGCCCAGCTCAAGCGTGGCGGCATCATCTGGATTCAAGCCATGCTGCCAGTGCAAGAAAAGATCGCCATGTACTCCCATGCCAGCGTCTTCTGTTGCCCTTCGATCTACGAGCCCTTTGGCATCATCAATCTTGAAGCCATGGCCTGTGAAACCGCCGTAGTGGCAAGCGCGGTCGGCGGCATCAAAGAAGTCGTCGTCCCCTATGAGACAGGCCTCCTCGTCCAGCTCGATCAACAGACCGAGAGTCCCTTCGAAGCCACCGATCCAGCACGCTTTGCAAAAGATCTCGCTGAAGGCATCAACAGTCTCATGGCCGACCCTGAAAAGTGCCGACTCATGGGCCTGGCTGGCCGCAAACGCGCCGTCGAACGCTTTAGCTGGACCAGCATCGCTGAGCGCACCAAGGCTCTCTACGAGACTCTCGTGAAGAAAAACTGAATCACTGCTAACCTTATGAAGAACTACATCTGGGACTCCTATTTCGTCGAGCTTTTCGACTCCTGCGTGGATGAATATGATGAAGGCAATCACGACTTCGAAGCATGGTTCAGTGATGAGGATCAAGACTTCCTCAAATCCATTGGCTGCCGCGAGCGCGAGTTCTTTGACTTCATCGAAGACAATGTCACATCCGGTGGTGAGGACCCCACCGCCATCGCCGCGCTGCTCATCGCCGCCGTGCGCCGCGACTACTTCCTCACCATCCAGAAAAGTGTGCTGAGTACAAAGATCGTCGCAGCAGCAGACCTTCCATCCAAGAGCGCCGAACTCGACGGCATCATTTGGCTGCCACGCATTCTCGTCAAAGCACGCGCCAAACTACGAGGCGAAATGAACCCCGACACAATGTTTGGTTGCGGCGGAGACCGCGCCTTCCTTTCCAAATACGATATTCATCCCGCCGACTTCCTCCGCGTCGTTTGGGCCGCTGGTGACGATGATCAAAAAGTGCTGTCTTACGTGAAAGCCAAGCGCTGATTTGCGAGTCATCACCAGATCTGGTGGAGCTAAGGGGATTCGAACCCCTGACCTTCTCATTGCGAACGAGACGCTCTACCAACTGAGCTATAGCCCCTAGACTTGGCTAATTCTGAATCATTTCCCAAATGGCGTCCATGATAATTTCGTGATGCAAGATGCCTCAGAACGAATCACACCAGCGTAGCGCGAACGATTAAGGTGCCACCCTTCTTCGATGACAAAATTGGATCTTCCACTTCACGACTGACAACGTTGTATCGGTGAAATTATGAAATCGCTTCTGCAGGAAATCATTCTTCCCTTTGCGCTCATCTTTCTTGCCTTGGGAGCGCTCTTTCTTTGGCTGGGATGGAGGCAAGATGCGAACGTGCAAGCACTGACCCATGACAGCGTCCGGGCGGTGGCACGTGTGACGGAGAAGCGCACTCAGGCCTCCAGTGGCACTTACAACGACGGTTCAGAAAAGACGGGTCCCACGAACTACAGCGTGCATTACGAGTTTGCTGACCCGGAGACGGGTAAGACATGGCAAAGCAAGACCTCGGTCGGAAAAGAAATCAGGGACGGAATGGCGGTGGGGGCGAGCTATGAGATTATCTTTTCACGCGCGAACCCAAGTCTGACCTCACTCTTCAATGGGGAAGACTTCATAGCAGGGGCCACTTTGGCCAAACGTGTTGGACAGGTCTGCGCATTGGTCGGGCTGGGCGGTCTGATGATCGGTCTATGTCTGCGGCAGATATAGCAACACCCCCGAATCCCTGATTTCTCAAGATTTCGTCAGCCATCGGACATTGCCTGCCGCATCCTACGCTCTTATGAAATCACTGGTCACTTCCTTTTTCAGCTTGGCGATGTTTGCCATGCTCTCGAATGCGACTGATCAGGACAAGAACCGCCCCACCATGATGAATGATACCGTGAAACCACCCGTCGCCGAACAGCGACCGCATCCATACAGCTACCATGGCGTGGCGATGGAAGATCCCTGGCACTGGCTGAAGGACCCGAGCTACCCCAAGATCAAGGACAAGGATGTGCTGGCGTATTTGAAGGCTGAAAATGGCTACTTCGAAACGCAGATGGCGGAACAAAAGCCGTGGGTCGAAAAAATCTTCAAGGAGATGAAGGCTCGCATCAAAGAGGATGACAGCACCGTCCCACAGAAAGACGGCGACTGGATCTATTGGTCAAAGTTCGAGCCAGGCGCGCAGTATCGTCAGCACTATCGGAAGCACGCAGAGGGTGGGCCGGAACAGCTCATCCTTGATGAAAACAAGCTCGCTGATGGCAAAGAGTACTTCCTGCTTGAGGAGTTGGTGATCAGCCCAGACGGCAGGCTGATGGCCTACGCTTATGATGACGACGGCTCAGAGCGCTTCGCTCTGCATTTCTGTGATCTGACAATCAGCAAAGACTTGCCCGATGTCATTGAAGGCACTCTCTCGAATCTCGTTTGGTCCGCTGACAGCAAGGGCATCGTCTATGGCCTAGCCAATGAAAACTGGCGCACGGATAACATGCATTTTCATCGGTTGGGTGATGATCCGAAGAATGCCAAACGACTCTACCAGGAGCCTGACATTGGCTTTAGTGTCGATGTGAACCTGAGTGCGCAAGAGGACTGGATCATCATCGAGACAGGCGATCAGGTGACGACTGAGATCCGGCTCGTGCCAGCCAGTGATCCCACTGCCAAGCCGATCCTCATCAGCCCGCGCAAAGTGGGCCGGAACTACTCGGTGGATGTGCGTGACGGCCAAGTCTTTGTCCTAACCAACGACGATCATGTGAACTTCCGTGTCGCTACGGCATCCTTGGAGAAGCCAGATGAATGGCAGATGCTCATCCCTGGCTCAGACAGGCATTACCTGACTGATCTGGCCTTGTTTAAGGACTTCTATGTCATCGAAGGTCGCATCGACGGGCTCGATCAAATCGAGATCCGCGATTATGCCGACGTGACGAAGATCGAGAACGTGCCTTTCCCCGAATCAAGCTATGCAGCGGGTCTCGGAGATAACCCTGAGTATGCAGTGACGAAGCTACGCTTCGACTATGAGTCCATGGTCACACCTGAAACGATCTATGATTTCCATCTCGCTGAAAAACGGCTGGAGGTGCTGAAGGTCCAGGAGATCCCCTCGGGCTATGATGCTAGCAAGTTTGAGACTGAACGGCTGATGATCACAGCGCGTGATGGCGTGCAGGTGCCCGTCTCGATCCTTTATCCCAAGGGCTTTCCAAAGGATGGCAGCCAGGCGCTCCACCTCTATGCCTACGGTGCTTATGGCATCGCCATGCCGCCTGATTTTAGTGCCAATCGACTGTCGATGGTGGACCGTGGCTTTGCCTATGCCATCGCCCACATTCGTGGCGGAGATGATCTCGGCTACCAGTGGTATCTCGACGGCAAGCTGATGAAGCGCACGAATGCCTTCAATGATTTTGTCGATGCCGCAAAGGGTCTGATCGAGCGTGGCTACTCCGCTCAGGGACGAATCACCGCATCAGGCAGATCAGCAGGCGGTGAGCTGATGGGTGCCGTGGTCAACCAAGCACCTGAATTGTTTGGTGCTGTGGTCGCTCATGTGCCGTTTGTCGATGTGCTGAACACCATGCTCGACGAGTCACTGCCACTGACGCCCGGTGAGTGGCCCGAGTGGGGCAATCCCATCACCGACAAGGCCGCGTTTGACCTCATCCGCAGCTACAGCCCCTATGACAACATCCAAGCAAAAGCCTACCCGCCGATGCTCTTCACCGGCGGCCTCAATGACCCGCGCGTGACCTACTGGGAACCTGCAAAAATGGTGGCCAAACTACGCGCGACCAAGACCGACTCGAATGTGCTTTTGCTCAAGACCAACATGGGCGCAGGCCACGGCGGAAAGTCTGGCCGCTACGAGCCACTGCGCGAACATGCCGAGGAGGCCACCTTCATCCTCTGGCAGATGGGCATGCTGAAATGAGGCGGCCTAATGAAATGCTTCGTTAATTCATCGCCTCCAGCGTTCGGGCGGCTTGGATGACGCTGCCATTCCAACTGGTGACGACGGGATAGACCTGGGTGGTGGTGGCGAGGAAGACGCGACCGGGGACCATGACCTCGGGCGGGCGGCGCTTCATGAAGCCGCGTGTATAGACGGGCTCGACGAAGGGTGCGCGGAAGATGAACTGGGTCTCGATGTCATCGGCCCGGAGATCGGGGAAGAGCTGCTGCAAGGCGGCGAACCAGGTGCTTTGAATCTCCGCCTCAGGCTGGGCGAAGCGTGGGTCGTCGCGGTGCATGTACTTGGTGAGATAGACGACGTGACGCTGGCCGCGATCGGCGATGTCGGTGAGGGTGGAGGTTTCGACAATGCCATCAAACGGGAACTCGGGGCCGGGTGTGGCCAGCCAGTAATGTTTGGTGAGCGGACGCTTGAGGAAAAGGAGGTGATTGATGACGCCCTGGAAGTCGATGTTCCAGTCGGTGCCTGGAGACTGCTGCTTCAAAGAAGCGCCCGCCACTTTGGCAAAGACGGGCCAGGGGAGAGTGACGACGAGTTGATCAAAGTTCTGCGTGCCAGCATCGGTTTCGATGAGGGGAGCACCGGAGGCATCGACATCGACACGCTGGATCTTTTCATTCAGGCGGATCGTGACGCCGAGTTCACGGAGACGTGCGGCACAGGTGTCGATGATGCGCTTGTAGCCGCCGCGCATGTAGCCTTTGACCTCACCTTTGCTTTCACCTTTTTCGCGATTGAAGCGCGTCCAGAACCAGAGCGCGGGGACATCGTGATAGCGGTCGCCAAATTTGGCTTCGAGCATGGGCTGCCAGAACTTTTTGAAGGCACTGGCACCTGACCATTTTTCAAGCCACTGCGCGGTGGTGATGTCATCGAGCCCTTTGTCAGAGGCGATGCGGCCATACGCGCCAGTGATGCCGACACGGATGCGGTCGATGAAGTTCAGTGGGCTGAATTTCAGGAGATCAACAGGCGTGTTCAGCGGGTAGATGCGACCTGAGTCGGCATAAGCAAATGAGGAGGGACGCCAATAGACTTCATCACGCAGTCCGAGTGACTCTAGCAGGCTGAGCAGCGGCCCATCACTGGGCAGCATGCAGTGGTAGAATTTTTCGATACTGTGCCCGTCATGCTCAAAGAAGGTGCCGAGTCCGCCGAGCTGACTTGACCCCTCGATGAGCGTCACGGCTTTCCCCTGCTCGGCGAGTCGCAGCGCACAAGTCAGACCAGAGATGCCGCCACCGAGGACGACGATGTGAGGTGAGGACATGAAGCGTGGGGATCACACATGGCTGACCAGCACAGCGGCTGTCTGAGCGATGGCTTGGGGCTTCCTGTCGCGATAGCGATTCACGACGGCGAGGTAGCGTTTCAAGGTGCGCCAGATGCGCAGTTTGCTAACGCCGGTCTTGAGGTCATAACGTAAAGTGTAGGGAATCTCACAAGCGCGTGCATCAATGGAACGGAGCTTGAGCAGCACTTCGAGCATGCAGACGAAGCCGCTCTCTTCGACGAGTTTGTCTTCACCATAAACACTGGCCATGCGCTGCAAGAGGTTGCTGTGATAACAGCGAAAGCCGGTCGAGTAGTCACGCACATTTTTGAATGGCACGATGGTCTTCATGAGCAGGAAGCAACCGAGGCTGAGTCCCTTGCGGAATGGGGAAAGACCCATGATCACGCTGCCTGGTTGGTAGCGTGAGGCGATGACGAGCTGTGAATCTCCCTTCTCAAGTTCTGCCACCATCTCAAGGGCATAGAGTGGGTCGTGGGTATTGTCAGAATCCATGACGAGCACGGCATCTGCCACTTTCATGGCTGTCGAAAGGCCAGTCTGAATCGCCATGCCGAGTCCCTTATTCACGCCATGCTTCACGAGTCGCAGCGGCATCTCTTTAGCTGCGGCTTCGGCGATCTCGGCGGTGCGGTCTTTGGAACCGTCATCCACCACGATGACCTGATAGCGGAAGCGTTGGCCGGTCAGTGTCTCGCGGATGCGAGCCAGCAAATTCGGGAGATCCTTCTCTTCATTGAAGGCCGGTAGGACGATGGCGAGATCGTTGATTTGAACGGGCGTATTCATGGGCGTTTTTTTCTGTTCTGGTTTAGGCGTGGGCTTTTTGCAGAGAGTGGTTTTTGACGTTGGCACCGGACTTGCAGGCGTGATCGATCATCGTGCCCGCTGTCCAATGTTCACGCAGGGTGGAGAGCGTGTGGCGGACGAGTTCGATCTTCCTCTCAGCGGGAATTTTCATCGCGGGGAAAAAGCTCATTTCAGGCACATCATGGCCATCAAGGAAATCAGTCGGATGCAGCAGCAGTGATGGCCCCACGCCCGTGGTGCGGCACAGCGCCATCGCCAAAGCCCAGTAAGCGCGAGCGAGAGGCATGGAGAATTGGCCGAGAAAAAGCAGATAGCTCAGATGCACTGGCGTGCGGAAAATCGGCATCGTGGTGACGGGTAACTCCAACAGCCCTGGCTGAATTTGGTAGGGCACGAGCGGTGAGAAGCCATCACGCAAAGAGCCAAAGAGCTTGGCACGGCGCTGCTTCTCCTCTGGAGGCAGCTTTGACGTCATGAAAAAATACGTGCGCGCCAGTGCTCCGATCACAGTGGGGAAAAGTGAGGCATCATACACATAGCCACGCTCGATGAGCATGGCACGCACAGCAGGCGATGTGCTGAATCCGGGTCCACGGAAGCCGCGCGGCTGGCAGCCTGTGGCCTCACGAATGGCAGACTCGGACTGCTCGAAGTCGCTTAGCAATTCCTCTGGGCTGTACAAGTGCAGCCAGGGTTCATGCATGAAGGAGTGATTGGCGATCTCGTGACCTGCCTCGACGATGCTGCGCAGTGCGGCATGGTTTTTTTCCAACTCAGCATCTTTACCAACGACGAAAAACGTGGCCCGCAGACCCGAGCGGCGCAGAGTCTCTAAGATGCGCGGCACGACGAGATCGAGGTAGCTGGGAAAGCTCTCCCAACCCGCGCAACCCTGGGTCTTCATGTAAGCCCATTGGTTGTCGAGATCGATAGAGATGCTGGCGGGAGTGGAGCGCATGAGACAAAGACGAACTAGGCGGCGACACGGGCTTGGGTTCCAAGGAGAATGCGTGAGATGCGCTCGGCAGTGAGGCCGTCGCCATAGACTTTTTCTGCTCGTGCGGCGGTTTCAAACCAGCCCACATCGGCGACAGCCTCAGCGAGCAGGCGTGTGAGATCACCGGGGCTTTCGCCCACAAGTCGCGCCACGCCGACATGCACGCCTTCAGGCCGCTCAGTGTTCTCACGCAGCACGAGGATGGGTTTGCCGAGCGAGGCAGCCTCCTCCTGAATGCCGCCCGAGTCTGACACGATGAGCCAAGCATCTGAAAGCAAATGCACGAAGTTGGAGTAGCCCATCGGCGCAGTGAGGATGATCTGATCACAGCCGGTGAGTTCCTGCGCAGCAGCTTCGCGAACGTTTGGATTCGGATGTACCGGGAAGACGATGCAGAGGTGCGGATTGGCCTCAGCAAACTGGCGGAGCGAACGCAAATGAGTGCGCATCGCATCGCCGAAGTTCTCGCGACGGTGAGTTGTCAGTAGCACGAGCTTTCTGTCTCCGATCTGCTCGCGCAGTCGTCCAATCTCAGGCCCAGGTAGAGTACTCTTCAATGTGTGATGCAGCGCATCAACCACGCTGTTGCCTGTGACATGAATGGACTCAGCGGCCACGCTTTCGCGCAGCAGCGTTTGACGATTGTAATCGGTAGCGGCGAAGTGCAGCGTCGCGATTTGAGTCACCAGTCGGCGGTTCATTTCTTCGGGAAAGGGACTGAGCGGATTACCAGAGCGCAGCCCCGCCTCGACATGGCCGACGGGGATTTTTCGATTGAAAGCGGCCAACGCTCCAGCCAAAGCCGAGGCTGTATCACCCTGCACGATCACATAGTCCGGCTGCTCTTTTTCCAAGACAGGATCGAGACGCTCGGTGATGCGCGCGACCAGTGTGTTCAGCCCCTGACCTGGTGTCATGACAGCCAGATCGTAATCCGGCTTCACGCCGAAGAGGTCGAACAATGGGGTCAAAAGGTCGGCGTGTTGACCCGTGTTCACCAGGATGGCGCTCCCTCCCATCTCACGCAGTTTCAGCACAAGTGGGGCGACCTTGATCATCTCCGGTCGAGTTCCCAGGCAGAAGAGAACACGCTTGGACTGTGAATGCGAAATACCAACCATAATTTTAATAATATCTAATAT
>JBEBGU010000424.1:0-4529 GCA_040081325.1 Prosthecobacter sp. | reverse complement strand
GCGATGGCCAGAGCGTGCTCTACAGCCTGTGGCTCATCCCGCAGCGTTTGAAATACGACCAGGTCGTCCACGCCTACGGTTTCGGCGTCACCACCTGGGTATGCTGGCACTGCCTGAAGTCAGCCATGCAGCGTGGGTTCGGCATTCAGTTGAGACCGACCTTTGGCCTACTGGTTTTAAGTGCCGCCGCAGGCGTTGGCTTCGGTGCATTGAATGAAGTCGTCGAATTCATCGCCGTGCTGACGATCCCGAACACGAACGTCGGTGGCTATGAAAATACCGGCTGGGATCTCGTGGCGAATCTGATCGGAGCTAGCGCGGCGGCTTTGATGATTCGCTTTGGTCAGAAGGCCAGCGCAGTCTGAAAGCATCGAAGCCGGTGATATTCGCAGCGATAGATGGGCACTCACGGGCACGATACTTGACCTGCCATGAACCGCCGCACCCTACTCTCTCAAACCTCTGCGCTAGGCCTCACCGCCGCGCTTTCTTCACTGCCAAAACTGCGCGCCGCTGACAAGACGGGTAAGAGGCTCAAAGTCGCCGTCGTCGCCCTCGGTCGTGGCATGGGGCATGTGCAGGCGCTACTCACTTTGCCAGATGTAGAGATCGCCTACCTCGCGGAAACCGACGCCGGTCGGCTCGACAAAGGTCTGAAGGTGGTGGCAGACAAGCAGGCCACGTCCTGCCAGGGCGTGCGCGACTTCCGCAAGATCCTCGAAGACAAAAGCGTCGATGCCGTCTTCATCGCCACGCCGAACTTCTGGCACACGCCCATGGCCATCCTGGCGCTGCAAGCGGGCAAGAACGTCTATGTCGAAAAGCCCGGCAGCCAGAATCCTGGCGAATCGGAAGCGCTCGTCGCTGCCATGAAAAAGTCCGGCAAGCTCGTGCAGATGGGCAATCAACGCCGCACCTGGATGAAGGAAGCCATCGCAGCGCTCCATGGCGGAGTCATCGGCGAGACGCGCTTTGCTCGCGGTGCCTATTACAACTCACGCAAAGAAGTCGGCCAGCTCGCACTGCCACCCTCTGCCGATCTTGATTGGAACATGTGGCAGGGCCCCGTGACCGATGACCCAAAGCACGACATGAAAAAGTTTGCCCACTACGACTGGCATTGGCTCTGGCATTGGGGCAATGGCGAACTCGGTAACAACGGCATCCACACGCTGGACATCATGCGCTGGGGCTTGAAAGGCGAGTATCCGCTCAAGGTCACCTACAACGGCGGACGTTACTTTTACAAAGACGAGCAGGAGACGCCAGATACCGGCACCGCTGTGTACGATTTCGGTCACGCTGGCTGTGAATGGCTGCAAAGCTCATGCCATCCGCGAGCTGCTGAGAAGCCGCTCGGTGAGGTCACTTTCTATGGCGACAACGGCACCATGGCCATCGCACGCGACTCGTGGACGATCTATGATCCGAAGGGCGCGGAGATCAGTAAAAGCAAAGGTGCCGGCGGTGGCGACCCCGCCCATATGGGCAACTTCCTCGAAGCCATCCGAGGCAATGCCACGCTGAATAGCCCCATCGACGAAGGCCAGAAGAGCACCATGATGTGCCACCTCGGCAACATCGCCTACCGCACCAACACCGTGGTACGCTGCGACCCCAAGACCGGCAAAATGATCGACAACCCAGAAGGCGAAAAACTCTGGAAACGCTCCGCCTATCGTGAGGGCTGGGGAATCTGAGGCGCTTGAGTTTATTTCCTCAATCAGGCAAAGTTCACCTAGCTATCGCGACTCAGTTTTCACCGGGCACGTAGCTGGGCATTCCATTTTGCCATTCCAAGTGTTCGAGCGCTCCAGCGATTTCTTCTTGGGTGAGCTGAGTGATGCGGAAGAGTCGGCCTTTGAAAGTGCCGACGGTGCCTTTGCGACCTTCGATGAGGTTTTGGATCGTGCTTTCCATATCGCCAACAATGACGACACTTGCTCCAGCGGCGGTGGCTCCCATTGCTAGGGCGGTGATCTCTTGAGCATTGCGGCGATCACGCACTTTCAGCATGACTTCCCGATGGTAGCCCCCGAGATAGGCGAGTGCCATGGCCGAAAAGGCTCCGATGATGGCGACGACAATCAGCGCTTCTACAAGGCTAAAGCCGCAGATGCGAATCGGTGATCGGGTGGCAGAGGTTTGGGTCTTCAAGCTCGTGAAGAATAACGGATAAGTGTGTTTTGGCTCGGTGAATTTTGATGGAATCAGGCGGAGCGTCTCCTGCCAAATAAAAACCCCGGCCTGCTTTTCAGCGGGCCGGGGTTGATGATTAGATCAACGCTTGGCGTTAGACGATTTCCACGCCTGGCTTACCGGGGATGGCGACAGGGTAGGCACCATTGGCATCAGGCTTGACCGGGGGTTCGGTTTCAGCGGTGACGATGGCAGGCATGTGTTGAACTTTGGAGTTCAGCACTTCGTCCCACTTGAGTTCTTTGCCCGAGTAGGTGGCCATGCGACCCATGATGGAGGTCATAGTGGACTCGGCACCGTAGTAGGCGTTGTTCAGCGGTTTGTTTTCGCGGATCGCGGCCTGGAGGGTGTCGTGCTCGACCTGATATGGATCAGGATCGCTGCCACGGCGGGCCTTTTTGCCTTTGGCTTCGCCTTCTGGGGCACCAGCGGCTTCACCACTTGGGCGGTATTTCCAGATGGTGTTGCCCTTGTGATCGACGGCGTAGCAGGCTCCGCTGTTGATGAGGTAAATTTTGCCTTTGGTGCCGGTGAACTCTTCGCGCACGGCATTGTAAACGCCGGACTGGTGGCGGCACTGGCTGTTCACTCGGACACCGTTGGCATAGGTGTACTCGACGTAGTGATGGTCATAAATTTGACCAAACTTAGCCTCGGTGCGCTGCTCGCGACCACCCATACCCTGCGCGCTGATGGGGTGTCCGCCGAGGAACCAGTTGGCCACGTCGATGTTGTGGATGTGCTGCTCGTTGATGTGGTCACCACAGAGCCAGGTGAAGAAGTACCAGTTGTTGATCTGATACATGAGTTCGGACTGGCCGGGCTGCTTGTCACGGAACCAAATGCCGCCGCCATTCCAATAAACTTGGCCGGAAACGATGTCGCCGATGATGCCCTTTTCCTTCACTTCTTTGAGAGCTTCAATGTAGCAGTTTTGGTAACGGCGCTGAAGACCGACCACGACTTTGAGGTTCTTCTCATCAGCGATCTTGGCCATCTCTTGGACCTTGCGGATGCCGGGGCTGTCCACAGCGACCGGCTTCTCCATGAACACGTTTTTGCCAGCATTGATGGCCGCTTCGAAGTGATACGGGCGGAAGCCAGGAGGTGTGGTGAGGATGACGAGGTCACAGGAGTCGATGACTTTCTTGTAGCCATCCAGACCGGTAAAGATCCGTGAGTCATCGACCTGCACTTTTTCGGCGTGCTTGGCGCGCAGGTTGGAGAGGGCACCATCGGCCTTCTCTTTAAATGCATCGGCGACGGCGTGAAGAACGACGCCTTCTTGCTTGGTGCTTAGCGCTTGATTGGCCGCGCCTGATCCGCGACCGCCGCAGCCGATGAGGCCGACTTTGATCTTGTCGCTACCAGCGACGTTGGCGGATTGAGCGACGGTGAGGCCAGTGCTCGCAACGGTGGCGGCAGTGGTGCCGATGAATAGTCGGCGTGTGGTTGGGGTAGTTTCGATACTCATGGGATGACTGGGTTGGTGGTGAGATTATTTGTTCCAAGCTTTACGGATCACCTCGATGCCTTCGAGATAGACCTGATCTGGACTCGGGAAGAAGTCGCGCCAGACGCGGGTGGCGGCGGCGAGGTCGGGGAGGGAGCCTCCGAAGGCTTCGATCGTCATCCAGCCGTCATAGCCGATCTTTTTCAGATGCTGGATTTGCTCGGTGATGTTGATGTGACCGCGCCCTGGTGTGCCGCGGTCGTTCTCGGAGATGTGGACGTGATTAAGTTTGCCAGAGGCAAAAACGGTGTCGATGGCGGTGAAGGGATTTTTCTCTTCGATGTTCGCGTGGAAGGTGTCGTACATTGTGCCGAAGTTCGGGTGATTGACGCGCTTCACGTAGCTGGCGGCCTGCTCCATGGTGTTCAGCAAATGGGACTCGAAACGGTTCAGCGCCTCGATGGCGCACTTCACGCCAGCCGCTTCAGCGATAGGAGCGATGGTGCGATGTACTTCCGCAGCGTTGTCGAGTTCAGCTTCACTCGGGTAGCTGCCAGTGAAGTTGCCGAGCACTTGGTAATAAGGGCCGCATAGCGTCTGCACACCAGCGGCGTGCGCGCATTCGAGCACACGCTTGAGGTGGTCGATCGCACCTTGGCGATTCGCGGCGACTGGGCTGATGGCGTTGTGCGCTTCATCAGGCAAAACGGTCACTGCAGTGGCTTCGAGGCCATTGTCTTTCAGCACGCGGCCGATGTTGGCGAAGTGTGCAGGATTACTGACATCAAAGATCGGGATCTCGACACCGTCATAGCCGGCGGCCTTGAGTTTTTCGATCACGGGGAAGTTTTCATCGGTCACGTGACCGGTCCAGAGG
>JBEBGU010000423.1:0-4529 GCA_040081325.1 Prosthecobacter sp. | reverse complement strand
CCTTATTGCGCAAGCCAAAGCACAGCTCGCGGCCCGCTGTGCTCAGAGCGCCCGTACCGATCGCGCTCGGCGTCGTCGCAGTTTCCCAGCCACTCTGAGTCAATCCCTGCCCTGCACGTATGATGTCCGTGTAGCCATCCCCATCCAGATCCACCACACGCCAGCCTAAATCATCCTCTTTGAATTGAGCAAACTCAGGCAGCTTCAGGATCTCATTGGTTCCTGAGCACAGCTCCGTGGCCGTCGTCGTGGGCCGTGCCGTGATCGCTCCGCCCGGAGTCGCCACATACTCTGTCGGCACCAGCGGAAAATCCCAGGTGCCTGCTGCCGCTTCACTGAAATTGCCGCCCGTATTGATCCAGACACCCTGCGCATTGTCGATTTTACGCGGGGTGCCGAGTGAATAAGACGAGCCGTTCGAATTCGACACGTAATAGGCTTCATCAAAGGAGCCTGAAGACACAATGTCTGGTAACCCATCACCATTGATGTCCATCAAATACGCCCCCGTGGGGACAGCACTGGCGGTCGTCAAGTAGGGGAAAGTAGAATTCCCGCGATACTGATCAACGGGTAAGAGCGTCTGAAAATACATCGGCACACCACTTTCAGCACCCGTTGGCACTGTGACACTCCATTCATTCGGCACCTCTGTCCGGCTTAAAATGCGCCGATGATCATTGATCACACTAAAATCTGGCAAGCTAGAATTGTGTTGCTGATAAAAGGCCCCACGGTGGTTGATGAAGATCTCATTGAGGCCATCCCCATTGAGATCCACATACGCAGGCTGAAGTGACTGCCAAAAAAGCGTCGGAAACGTCGTGACGGCAGGATTGCCCAAAGGGTAAGGAAACAGTCGGTATTCCGTACGCAGAAAATTCGTCTCACCAGCAGGGGCTGAGATCGTAGCACCACTCGCATTTTTCCACACCAGCGTCTGCGGTACTGTCGGTTCCTGAGTCCAAGTGTTCTCACCCTCCGTCCATTCAAAATTCGTTTCCGGCAGACGCGGCGTCGAACCGCCACTCCATGGCCCGGCGAACTCCTGAATCCCCTCCAGTCGGGACCTCTCCCCATGCTTGGCCTCAAAGAGAACCGCTAAATTATAGCGCAACTTGTACGAGCGGATGACCGAGCCGGAAGTGGAGATCTCAACCCCTTGCAAGCGTTTCTCTTTACGCACCAGGGCACCCCAGGAATAACCATGCGTTTGATCAGGTCGGGTCTCATAAACAAAGCGTATCTCATGCATCGGCGCACGGCTGCCACGGCCCGTGTAGCGCACCGCCAGCGGCTGGTAATCTGGGAAGTACGGCTTACCCCCTGCAACCGACGCCCCAAGCCCCAAATCCCCATAAACCACCTCCCAGTAGTTCCCCAAATTGTCCTCCACCCGATCCAGCGCCCAACTTAGCCGACCCTGATCTGTCGGGTCACCATTCTGCCACGGGCGCACCGATGACAGCGCCGTTTGACCAAACGTCATCTTCAAGCCCGCCTTCGTCTCCACGGTGAAGGAGTCCTGCGTGCCGGTCTTGTGATAGGTGATTCGCGAAAACTGCTCACGCAGCGTCCGGTACTCCGAGCCGTCAGTGCCGTAGGGCTTACCTGCGGAGACACAAATCAGCCTGTCCCCATCTAGATAGAATCGGTCATTGCCATCAAAATCCACCGGGTCATTAAACCCATCCACCTCCTTCGTCGCAGGCCCACGGTTGATCGCTGAAATCCCACCCAAACTCCAACCCAGGCCAGCCACTCCATCACCGCCATTGCTGCTGTACTCCAGGCTGATCCCCGGCTCCACATTGCCCACCCCTTTCGGTCCCTGGAGATGGATCGAATAACTCGCCGAGCCATCCTGCCCCACCTTGAACTCCCCCGGCGTCGTCGCCACCGGCGCATTGTCGATATTGGCCGCATTCGGCGGCAGCCCCGTAGCGCTACCACGCGCCAACAGGCTTAACTGTGGATTCCTCGAGTAATGATCCGCCGCAGACAGCACCGTGTTGCGATTAGCAAAAGCGCCCGTCGGTGGTGTCAGCGTTGGTTGCGCCTCAGTGCCCAGTCCCTGAGTGAGATTACGGTCCGGCGGCAGCGACACGTCGATGTACAAAAGATTTTTGAGCTGCCCCACATTCACCGCCTGCCAGAACGAATCTTGGTTATCCGTCGGCCAAGGGTAACCAGTAGTGCCGTGAGCTTCATTCAAGCGGTCATAAACTTTCTTCATCACCGCCTTCAACTGGCCGACATTCACCATGTCACTATTGCTGGCTGAAATTTGATTCAAGCTCCAGTCAGACACCATCGTGTTTAACTCCAATCCAGCCCCACCACTGAGGTTGCCCATTTCTAAAACCGCCTTGGAAACCATGTGCTTCATCTGCCCCACATTGACGGCCGCATAGTCGTCCTGCACGACCGTGGACCCTGTGGCGATGACCGGATACGTCCCCGAAGTCCACCACCCCGGAACGCCGGCGTAGCACGGCATCATCCAGGTGATGGAGCAGAGAGAAACGACGAGCAAATCACGCCACAAGAGCGGTCGGCGCAGGAATTGGAGACAAAAAGAGTGCTTATCCATAAACCACAGGCTTGGGAAAGGAGGTTAAAAGGCCGGACCTGATGCAGTGAGCTGCAAGACAAGTTAGGGAGCTGGAGGTGGGGTGGTAAACTGCCCCATGCTGATGTTCCCGCCCGGAGCCACGCGGATCGTCTGCAAGGGGGTCGGATTGCGCAGCAAGTAGCGCGCATCTCCTTCTGTGCGGGTCAGGTAGTCTTCTGATCCCGCCAACTCTCGGAACAACATCAAGCCCTGACTCAGCGTCATGTAAGTGTTGCTGGCTCCGCTCAAATCCGTGCCGAGAATGTACTCCCCGTACTGGGTCAGATACCCATCGTCGCCGAATGCATAGGCATTGGCACCACTTCCTGGCTCCGAATCCGCGAAGTTGGGAATGCCATCGCCGTCACCATCCACCCAGGTATCTGCTCCACGTCCCACCGTGCGCACTTCACCATGCATATCTATGGGTGCCTGAAAGGCAGCGGTGCCGCCTAGCGCGGCAGCAGAAACGCCACTGGCAACATAACCACGAGGCGTGAGTCCAGGGCTGAATGAAGAAGTGTCAGCAGGTGGATTGCTCCCGAAGCAAATGCTCGTGATAAACTTGGAGTCTGCCAGACAAAGATCCACCGCCCCAGGTGCTGTCTCAAAGAACTCTGGCACGGTCGTATTGATCGGATTCCAGAAGATGCTGTTATGCACCTGTAAACGTGCGGTGGAAGGATCAACCACCACGGCCCCAATCAGGCTGCCTGCGGTGTAACTGTGCGAGACCGCATTGGAACAGCCATTCATGTAAAAGGTGCAGTTAGCCAGCACCACACGCCCGCCTGTCTGATCCACCACCGAAGCTGACCCGAGGTTCATATCTCGCACCAAGCAATTGACCATCCGCACCGGTGAAATTCGAGTCGCTGGCGTATCTTCGGTCAGCAAAGCAGATCCTTGGGTATCCGCAGCACGAGTGATGATAAACCCATCAACCACAAAACTACCGATGCTTTGGATGACCGGCCCGTCAGCAGCACCTTGAATCTCAAAATGCTCTCCGATAGCCATCACATTCGCCGTGACTGTGCGCTCTGGAAGCAGGGCAATCTGGTAGTAGGAGGCATTATTGATGTTTTCTAGATACACACCCGGACGCACACGAATGATGCGGTAAGGGAACACAGAGGACGTGCCGCCCGTGAACTTCGTGATGGCGGCGCTGATGGTCTTTGTCTCTGTCGCCGTGTCTGCAATAGTCCTGCTTGCATCCACAGTCACGGTGTAGAGTGCCGCTTGTGCGGCTGTCGGTGACGCGGCTGAATTTGAATCAAACCCAAGCGACTCTTCCCAGGCATTTGGCATGCCATCCCCATCCTTGTCGCCCGTGCCGTCCGTCCAGTCCAACGGGTTCAATCCTTGAGTTGTCTCGTCTGCATCGGTGATTCCGTCCGCATCTGTATCGTAATAACCCGTTCCCCACTGGTTGGTCTGACCGACTGTCGCCACCTCTGCCGCCCCTGAGACAATCGTTCCCGTGCCTTTGGCCCGCACTCGGTAGTGAAAGACAGTGCTAACTGTGTAACGTGCTACGGTTGCATCCTCAAATGTCACCGTTCCGGGGGTCAAACTCGCTCCTGCCGTAAGTGCAGCCCAAGCACCCGCACCAATTTTACGTTCCACTTTGTAGCCAAGCTCTCCGGTTGCACGGTCTGTCCAATCCAGTTTAATCGCCCTCGGAGTGGCCGTTGTTAAAGTTACACCAGTCGGAACGACTAACCAAGTAGCCGTCAAACCAGAGGGTTCTTTGAGCGACATATTCTCAGCATGAGCATCAGACAACCAAACCAAGAATACGGAGGCGAATAAGGCTAGTTTTTTCATATTATTGAAGCTGCGTATGAGAGATTGCGGCAGGTGTTTGAGGTTTCCAATGAGTGTATTTCTACGTCGAATAATATCTCTT
>JBEBGU010000422.1:0-4533 GCA_040081325.1 Prosthecobacter sp. | reverse complement strand
CTCACCGGCGAGAGCGATCCGGAACGCGGCCTGCTCGCGGCGGAAGACTTGTGCCGTGGCGCGATCGGCGTCACCACCGGGGCCGATGGCTTCCTGTGGCGCGAGGGCAAGGAAACCTGCCACCAGCCGGGCTTCATCGTTGCTGCGGCCACTGTTACTTCTGAAACTGCTCCTGTGCTGACTGTCGGAGACCTCGATCTACTGAATCTGAACATCACAGGCAGCTATGTCATGGCCACGGCGGTGCAGCCGGATGGGAAGACGATCATCGCGGGGAGTTTCTCCAGCGTGCTGGGGCAGGCGCGTGGCAACATCGCGCGGCTGAATGCGGATGGATCGCTGGACGCGGGCTTTGATCCGAAGGCGAATGGCGAGGTGGCATGCGTGGCGGTGCAGGCGGATGGGAAGATTCTGCTCGGAGGCCTGTTCACAACCCTACAGCCCAACGGGGCGGTGATCGCCACCAGCCGCAGCCGTATCGCGCGGCTGAATGCGGATGGCTCATTGGACACGGGCTTTGACCCGAATGCGAGCAGCGCCGTTCGGAGCGTGGCGTTGCAAACAGACGGCAAAATACTTCTCGGGGGCGGGTTCACCAGCCTCAAGCCTAACGGCGCGGCGAGTGCCACCAGCCGCAGCCGTATCGCTCGGCTCAATGTGGATGGCACTCTGGACACGGGCTTTGATCCGAAGGCGAATGGCGAGGTCGCCAGCGTGGTGGTACAGGCGGATGGCAGGATTCTGCTCGGCGGTGTCTTCACCACGCTGCAACCCAACGGCGCGGCGAGTGTCACCAGCCGCAACCGCATCGCGCGAGTGTATGCCGATGGCACGCTGGACACGGGTTTTGATCCGAAGGCGAGCAACACGGTCAGCAGTGTGGCCGTGCAGGCAGACGGCAGGATTCTGCTCGGTGGCACCTTCACCAGCCTGCAACCGAATGGAGCGGCGAGCCCGACGCTGCGCAACTGCATCGCCCGGGTGTATGCCGATGGCACGCTGGACACGGGCTTTGATCCGAAGGCAAGCAATGCTGTCAATAGCATGGCGGTGCAGGCTGATGGCAGGATTTTGCTCGTGGGCTCCTTCACCACACTGCAACCGAATGGCGCGGCGAGTGCTACGAGTCGCAATCGCATCGCGCGAGTGTTTGCGGACGGCACGCTGGATACGGGTTTTGATCCCAAGGCGGATAACGTCGTCTATAGCGTGGCGGTGCAGGCGGATGGCAAGATTTTGCTCGGGGGCTTCTTCACAAACCTGCAACCCAATGGTGCGGCGAGCGCGACTGCGCGCCATAAAATCGCCCGGCTTGTCAATGACCCTGCGACCCAGACCCTGAGCGCGGTGGATACCACGCAGGTGAGCTGGACACGCGGCGGCAGCTCACCGGAAGTCTCACAGGTCACTTTTGAAAAGAGCACGGACAGCGGCGTGACATGGACCCTGCTGGGCAGTGCCAGTCGCGTGGGTTCGACAAGCAACTGGCGGCTCAGCGGCCAGAGTCTGCCAGCCAGTGGTCTGCTCCGTGCTCGTGGTCGCACAACTCAGGGCTATCAAAATGGTGGCTCAGGACTGATCGAGCAGGTGGCCAGCTTTAGCGGGCTGGTGATACCGCCTGACATCATCAATGGCAGCACCGTGGGACATGCGCTGTGGAATCGACCTGACGATAATGGCACAGGCGTGCCCAATCATCTTTCAACGCTGGCCACCGCGACGCCCTATGAGGCAGTGGCATTCTCGGTGTCCAATACCGGGCTTTACACACTGACGGTCACGTCCATCTCCCCCAGCGGTTGGGACAACTATCTGATGTTATACACCACGGTCTTTAATCCGGCCACCCCGCTGGTGAATGTGCTCGTCGGTGATGATGATGGAGGCCCTGGACTGGACGCGCAGGTCAGCCAGACGCTGCAGGCGGGGGTTCAATATTACGCTGTCGTCTCCGGCTATACCAACTCGTCCACGGGGAGCTACAGATTGGAGCTGCAGGGGCCGGGCGACTTCTCCAAAGAGCCCACGCTCGCCGTCGAGCAACCCGCAGGCAGCGGCATCACCAGCGGGGGTTTGGTTTACTATGACAACGTGACGGTCGGCACGACAGACAGCAAGATCTTCACCCTCAGGAACATTGGCGACGGCGGACTCACTGTGCTGAACGTGACTCTGGATGGCGCGGACGCGAACCAGTTTAATCTGCCATCACCGCCCGTGAATCAGGTGATCGGGACCAATGGCATTTACACGTTTAACGTCGAGTTCAAGCCGACCTCAGCGGGGCGCAAGACGGCCACGCTGCACATCAACAACAGCGACCCGCTTCACAATCCCTATGACATCATTTTGAGCGGCAATGGTCTGCCTGACATCATCGTCGAGCAGCCCGCAGGCACGGCGCTCACCGCAGGAGTCAGCAGCCGGAACTTCGGAACGCTGACAACGGGGGGCACGAGCACGCTGAGCTTCACCGTGAGAAATGCCGGCTTCTCAACTCTCTCCGGGCTGGCTGCGTCTGTGACCGGAGCTGCGTCTGGCGACTTCACCCCAAGTTCGCTGGGCACGACTACGCTGCCTCCCGGCGGGAGCACCACGTTCAATGTGAGCTTCAGTCCAGGTGCCGTAGGCACCCGCACGGCCACGCTGCACATTGCAAGTAACGACGCGACGAAGAATCCCTTTGATGTGGCTCTCTCCGGCATTGGCAATGCCACATCGGAATTTGCCAGCACCACCGTCGGCAGGCCGTCGTGGAACCGCCCGAGTGCGAATGGCAATGCGGCGCCTGTTTCCATGTCGGGAGTCGTGGCACCGTATGACACCATCGGCTTCACCGTGACCAGCAGCGGCACTTATACCCTGACTAGCACGGCCACCAATCCTGTCGGCTGGGACACCTATCTGTTCCTTTATTCCATAGCGTTCAATGCTGCCGCGCCCCTGAACCAGGTGCTCATCGGTGACGATGATTCCGCTGGTGGTTACAACTCCCAGTTCAGCTACACGCTCCAGGCGGGCACCACCTACTACGCGGTGGTGACGGCCTATGGCAGGGACCAAGCGGGGGATTACACACTGAGAATCAGCGGCCCTGGAAACGTGAACGTCGTGCCGAACATGGCCGTGATTGACCAACTGGGCGTGAACATTCCCGATGGTGGAAACAGCTACATGACATCCGTGGCCGTGGGTGGCAGCACGAGCCATACCTACACACTCCGCAACTATGGCTACACGGACCTCGCTGGCCTGGGCATGACGCTGGACGGTGCGAACGCAGGTGCGTTCAGTATCACCACCCTGCCTGCGGCTCCTGTGGCGGGACCGAATGGCAGCACCACCTTTGTCATCATCTTCAGCCCCACAAGTGCAGGCACGAAGCACGCGGCGCTGCACATCACTAGCAATGATCCCAACAAGACACCTTTCGACATCTTCCTCACGGGCAATGGCACCCCATTTATCGCCATTGAACAGCCTGTGAACGTCGGACTCACCGATATGGGGAGCCTTGTGCCGTATGGCTCGGTTTTGGTGGGTAATAGCAAGCTCCTGACCTTCACCATCCGCAGCGTGGGGACGGCAGCGCTGAGCGTGATCGGCTCGACGATCGATGGCGCGAACGCGGGAGACTTCAGTGTGCAGAATCTGACTCCTGGATTGCTGGCACCAGGCACGAGCAGCACCTTCCGAGTGCTCTTTGCGCCCTCTGCCACAGGTTCTCGCAATGCAACGCTGCACCTTACCAGCAACGATCCATTGGCCGCCAGCTTTGACATCGCGCTCACCGGCACGGGCGCACCCCGCACGCCAGCCATTGACGTCGGGGTCTTCAATGACGGCTACGGGCTGACCAGCGGGATCAGCACGGTCAGCTTTGGTTCACCACTGCTGGGCAACAGCAGCGTGCGCACCTTTTTCATCCGCAACTACGGCACGGCGGATCTCACGGGACTGACCGCAAGCACGGGTGGCGCTCATGCCGCTGAGTTCAGTGTAGGAGCACTCAGCTCTGCGCCGCTGACACCCTATGACGGAAGAATCCTTGAGGTCACCTTTACCCCCACCGCCGCCGGAATCCGCACTGCCGTGCTGCACATTACCAGCAATGATCCTGTACATAGCAGCTTCGACATCAACCTTATCGGCAACAACAGCGACTCGACTTCCGATCTGCCGCGTACCACCGTGGGCTGCCCTACGTGGAATCGCCCTGACGCCAATGGCACCGGAGTGCCTTCCGTCTTGTCCACCCCGGCGACAGCCACACCCTATGATGTCGTCAGCTTCACCGTGAACACCACGGGTGAATACACTTTCAGATGCACGGGCACCACGCCTCTCGACTGGAACGTGTTCCTCATACTCTACCGGGATGCCTTTGATCCCTCCAATCCGCTACAAAATGTCGTGATCGGCGACGACGACTCGGCGGGCGGTCGTGCTGCTGGTTTCACAGTCACGCTTCAGGCTGGGACTCGGTATTTCATCGTGATCACAGGCGGTGACAATGCGTCCTACGGCCTCTAC
>JBEBGU010000022.1:0-17013 GCA_040081325.1 Prosthecobacter sp. | reverse complement strand
CTCCAGCGTGAACAAGAACAGCAGCGCCGCAAACACCAGCGCCGCAGCGATGAGAAACAGGCTCAGCCCGATGAACAAACCACCGAAATCCACGCTGCCTTTCGCCGCCGCATCGGCATCCTTTTTGAAATGACGTGGCACGAGTCCGATGTCCGACAGACGCAGCGTGTTGATGAGTTCCTTCCTCAGCGCAGCCTCATCCTGCCCGCTGTCAGCAAAGCGGATCGCTGTGAGCTGGCCGAAGCGGTTCGACCACAGCTTCTGCCCGGCAGCGAGGCTGATAAAACCCTTCGGCGTGCCTTTGTAATCGTCCCAATACTTTTCGTCCTTGTCGCGGATCGCCTTCATGTCCATCGGGATGCCTGGCTCCCAGTCGCGGCAGTTGTCCACGTCTGACACACCTGGAAACTCCGGCGTCCACGCGCGTGTCACCTCAGGGTCCGTCATCGGCAAGATGCCGCTCACGGTGAAGCTGGCCGTCTGTTGTTTCAGCTCACGACCGAGACCGACCACGAAGTAAAAGATCTCCAGCTTGTCACCGATCTTCAACCCGTGATCCTCAGCCAGCCATTGGCTGATCACGATGCCATCCTTGCTGCCTGCCATGCGATCCGTGGCTGTGATCATCGAGTATGGCGTGCCGCCCGTGGCGGACTTCAGCCCATTCACCAGATACGTGAGCACGCCATAGCTGCCCTCACGCGCCAGCAGTTTCGTGGCGAGGCTTTGGTCAAGAAACACGCGCCCTGTGCTCACCTCCCATTCCTTTTTGGCACCGGCGATGCGTGTGAGTTTCAGCCCAAAGTCCTCCAGCGTCTTCGCCTTCTCCCAGTCGTCATTCGTCATTCGTGCTTCGGCATTCAGCGCAGCATTGACCTTTCCATCCATCTCAAGCTGCGTCTGCAAGTCCGCCAGATTCACAAACACCGAGTCCGGTGTGATCTGTGAGGCGATGAGTTGAAAGGCACCAAAGTCCTCGGCACTCACAATCGCGCCGACTTTTCGTCGCAGGGAGATGTCTTGATTCGTGCTGCCAGACAGCGGTGCATCGCGCGAGATCGCACTCGGCCGCTCCATGCGCACCAGCACCGTGTCACCGACCTTGGCATTCAGCTTCCGGGCCAGCGGTTCATTCAGAGCGATGTCGGTCTTCTCCAGCGTGATCGCCTTGCCACTCGCACTCAGTTTCCAGAAACCCACATCAACCCCGAGCACCTGCGCGCCATTCACACGCACCTTGCCATTTGCCGCACTCGCGGAGCCTGTGGCCATGATCACCGGAACACTCTGCACCTGCTGCGCCAGCTTTTCCGTGAACCAGCGGTCCCCGCCGAGAACGCCCGACTGCACTTTCCCCAGCCGCAGTTCCGCCACACGGCGCAGGCTGGCCCGCACCGAGTCCCCCACCAGGAGCGAGCCGCTGAGAATCGCCGAGGCCAAAAAAGCCCCCAGCAGCAGCCCGAGATGCCCGCGCCAGTAGTGGCGGGCGGAAGAGAGAATGAAATGAAACAGCGTCATGACAGTTTGCCCTGATGCATCGTGAGCACACGGCCCATGCGCGCGGCCTGGGCGGGGTGGTGAGTGACCATGACGAGGCTGATGCCTGTGGTCTTTTGCAGGTCGAGCAAGAGGGTGGTGAGGGACTCGGCGTTCTTTTCATCGAGCGCGCCGGTGGGCTCGTCGGCGAGGATGACTTTGGGCTGATTGATGAGGGCACGGACGACGGCGACGCGCTGACGCTCGCCCCCGGAGAGCTGAGCGGGCTTCCAAGAAAGGCGGTCCTGAAGACCGACGGAAGCGAGGAGTGACTCGGCGCGCTGCTTCAAGACATCAGCGGCGGGTTTGTTCTTCAAGGCGAGCGTGGGCAGGAGGACGTTCTCCAGCACGGTGCATTGCGGCATGAGATGATGGAGCTGGAAGATGAAGCCGATCTTTTCACTGCGCAGCTCAGCGAGCCGCGCGGCCTGGCAAGTGGCGATAGATTCGCCATCGAAGACGTAGTCGCCTGCATCGGGACTGTCGAGCGTGCCGAGGATGTTCAGCAGCGTGCTCTTCCCACAACCCGAGGGACCGACGATGGCGACGGATTCGCCGGCCTGGATGTCTAACGAAACGTCACGCAGCACAGAGACGACGGCGTCGCTGCCTGGCTCGCGATAAGATTTGGAGATGTGAGTGAGAGTGAGTAGCATGGGGAAAGGAGCGGGGGAGGATCAGATACGACGCCAGCGCTTGGCTTTGAATTCGTGGCGGGGCAGGCTGCCGCTTTCGACAACTTGCACGGGGATGCGGAGGGAGAAGGTGTCGCGGAGTTTGGTTTCGAGCTTTTTGAGGAGGCTTTTGGCGATGTTGCCGGGGAGTTCGATGAGCAGCTCGATCTCGTCCATGGCTTCGACTTTCTTTTGCTCGACCATGAACTCTTCGATCTCGGGGAACTGGCGGACGACGGCCTCGATGGCGCTGGGATAGACGTTCACACCACGGATGACGACCATGTCATCGACACGGCTGAGGACGCCGCCCTCAAGCACGAGGCGCTCGCGGCTGATGCGCTTCTTCACCCAGTCGCCAGTGCGGTAGCGGAGCAGCGGGCAGGCGGTGCGGGTGAGGGTGGTGAGGACGAGTTCGCCGTGCTCGCCCTCGGCGACTTCGAGACCGGTCTGCGGATCGATGACTTCAGCGAGGTAGGCTTCCTCGATGACGATGAGATTCCCCGGCATGTCGGTGACCTCGTAACTGACGGGGCCTACCTCGGTCATGCCGTGATGATCATAGACTCGGGCGTCCCAGAGCTTTTCAATGCGTACGCGCACTTCAGGAATGCTGCCGCCGGGCTCGCCTGCGACGATGATTTTATTGATGCGCAGGGCCATGCGCTCGATGCCGCTGGCTTCACCGATCATTTCACCGAGACGCAGGGCATAGGTGGGTGTGCAACAAAGCGTGGTGGCACCATAGCGGACCATCATTTCCAACCGAGACTGACTGGAAAGCCCGCCGCCGGGGATGGCGATGAAGTCGCGCGTGGCGGCCTCATACGCGGTCCAGAACCCAAGGAAGGGGCCGAAGGAGAAGGCGAAGAAGATGCGGTCACGACCTTTGATGAGGTCCGCACCTTCATAGACGCGACGCCAGCAGGCGAGCATGGCTTCCCAGCTTTCTGCGGTGTCGAGCCAGGCCATGGGCTGGCCGCTGCTGGTGCCGCTGGTCTGGCAGAAGCGTGTGTAATGCGCGAGCGGTTTGGTGAGCAGCGAGCCGAAGGGCGGATACGCGAGGTGATCGGCGAGGAGTTCGTCCTTGGTGGTGAAAGGCACCTGCTGCATGAAGTCCTGAACGCGGTTCATGGAGGTGGTGCGCACGCCGGCCTCGCGGAATTTTCGCGCATAGAAGCCATCGGTGGTGGCGAGGTTGAGCACGATGGAACGCAGCCGGCTCCATTGGTTGGAGCGCAGCCTGACACGGTCGATCAACGGTGTTTTGGAATCCACGCTCCAGCCTTGGCGAGAGTGCGACAAGGGTCAAGGTGTGAAGCCGAAGGATCAGGTAACATCAAGGCCCGAAAGAACTGGCTCGATAACGGGTGCAAGGAGCTGCTTCTGCCATTCCATCAATGGACTCACTGCGGTGGGTTCAGAGACAACCTGCTCTAGCGTGCTACGAGATCCAAGGAGACTGCCTTCGATTTCTAGCCCCAAAGCGATCTGATCACGCTGAGTGCAAAGGCGATCCACAGCATCACGCTGCGCATCGGTCATACGACCTTTGATTTTCTTTTGGCGCTGCGGCCAAGCGGCCTGCCCGTCACGAAAAACGGTGGCGATAAGATCATGAAATTCTTTTTTCCAACGCGGACGCCAACCGCCGGGAGGCTCCATGACGCCGCCCGCCTCAAAAGTTTCAGCATAGGCGACCATCTGCTTATTCGACATGACGCGATAGCAGGGCATGTCACGCTCCTGGGAGATGCCTTCACGCCAGTCCCACATGCCTTTTAAAATAGCGAGTCCCTTAGAATGCAATCGGCCACTGCCCTGCACGCGCCAAGGATCTTCGCGTGGAGCTGTGCTGCGAGCTGCCACGTCACATTGGAGTGTTCGACAGCTTTCCTCGAACCATAAGAGTCGTCCTTTCTCACGAAGAATAGCCAGGAAGTGGTCTGCAATCTTGAGCAAGTAGCGGACGTCATCCACGGCGTATGAGAGCATGTGATCTGGCAACGGACGGCGGCTCCAATCAGCTTTTTGAGAGGCCTTGGAAACGGTGACATCAAGCACGTTCTGCAGCAGTGCGGCGAGTCCAAACTGCCGACTACCGGTGAGGCGCGCAGCGATCTGAGTATCACGGATCAGGCGTGGCTCCCAATTGTAGGTCCGACGCAACATGGTGAGGTCATAGTCCGCGCCGTGGAACCAAAGTTCATAACGATCCATCAAGGCAAGGAGGCCGCTCACGTCCGCGATTGCGAGTGGGTCCACGAGTGCAAATCGTCCCCCACAGGCGACTTGGAGAAGGCAGAGCTTTTCGTGATAGTGATGCAGTGAGTCGGCCTCAGTATCGAGGCAAACCCTCGTCTCACCCGTAGCTTGCAAATGTGCATCGCTATCAGCGATCCAGCGCTCTAAATGCTCGGGCGTGGAGATGAACTCAAAATCACGCTCGCGCGTAGATGAGGTGGATGGTGCCGTGATTGCCTCGCTCATTTCAGACCGGTGAGGAGGATTTCAGCATTATTACCCGTGCGGTTGATATTGCGAATGAGCAACTCAAGCGCTTCGACTGCTGGCACTTGAGCCAACTGTTTGCGAATCGCTGAGACGCGCCGAAATTCGTCTGGGTGATAGAGTAAATCGTCACGACGTGTGCCAGATTTCAGCACATGCAGGGCGGGGAAGATGCGCCGCTCACTGATCTCACGATCAAGAGTGGCCTCCATATTGCCAGTGCCTTTAAACTCTTCAAAAATGAGTTCGTCCATCTTGCTCTCCGTATCTATAAGCGCGGAGGCGATGATAGTGAGACTACCGCCTTCTTCGACATTGCGTGCGGCACCAAAGAATTTCTTTGGCTTCACCATGGCTTTGGCGTCCATACCGCCTGACATGGTGCGGCCTTTGCCACCGGAGAGTGAATTGTAACCACGCGCCAGACGGGTGAGTGAATCGAGCAGGATGACGACATCCTTGCCCAGCTCAACGAGGCGGCAGGCACGCTCACGCACTAGCTCGGCGAGTTGGCTGTGGCGCTTAGGACTTTCATCAAAGGTGCTGCTATAAATCTCGCAGCCACTGACAGATTCCTCAAAATCGGTAACTTCCTCGGGGCGCTCATCCAACAGAAGAATGATCAAGGTGATCTCTTTGTGATTTTGAACGATGGACTTGGCGATGTCCTTGAGGAGCATCGTCTTGCCCGAACGAGGTGAGGCATTGATCAGACCACGTTGACCTTTTCCCAACGGAGCCACGAGATCCATGATGCGTGCAGAAAGGGAGCAGGGCTTCGGCGTTTCCAGGATAATGCGTTGATTGGGAAACATCGCTGTCAACTTGTCGAAATGCACTGGCGGTTGATAGGTATCTACCGACGTCCCATCCACTTCCGTGATGCGGTCAATGGCTAAATACTTGTCACGGTCCTTAGCCGCACGAACGTAACCTGTGATGCGGCTACCAGGACGAAGATTGAATTTCCTGACCAAGAACAAAGGAATGAAAACATCTTCTGGAAGTGGAGCGAAGCTGTACTTGGGGTAGCGGATTAGACCAAAATTATCAGCACCTATCTCGAGAATGCCATCGACCAAAATACGAGTGCGGTGCTCAGCCATCCAAGAAAGCAGATCATAGATAAGCTGGTGCTTAGTGCGGCTCGCATTAATACGATAACCGACCGTGTCGGCGAGTTGCTGAAGCTCCGCAAGGGTCGAGTCATGAAGGGAACTCACGGAAATTTCCACAGGAAAGGGAGGTTCAGCCGTTGGTGCTGAATGCTTCTCCGGCTGGGGAAGTTCAGTGAGGGAAGGCTCCTCAACGCTCGTACTTGAGTCGGTGACTAACTCAGATGTAGGGATTGCCTGAGGTTCTACGGCAACCTCAATACTGGGCGTGTTCTCCGCCTCAGCGGTGTCAGGGATTTCGGGGATTTCGGTCGGATTCATCATGCCAAAGCTGTCTTGCCAGTGTCAGTAACTGAGCCTCAAAAGCAGCCACATCACCATCATTCCAGATGACGATATCCGCTCTTTCGACTTTGGCTTCGATGGGCCACTGAGATCTCAACATCTTCTCGATGATCGACTCGTTAAGACCTCGACGTTCCATCAACCGCCGAACTTGAACCGCCCGGCTTGCTGCCAAGACAATGATCAAGTCCGCTACTACTGAGCCGCCAGTCTCATAGTGCAGGGGCACCTCCGCAAGGAAAAGTTCTACTCCAGATTTTTCAGCTTCGACATGCTGAGATTCCAGAGCAGCAAATACGAGAGGGTGTAAAATTGATTCCAAAATTTGACGGGCATTAGGATCACCAAATACTCGCTCACGGATTACGTTTCGATTGGCCCGACGACTGCCTCCTCCAACATTCACTGCTTCATTGCCAAACTTTTTTACAAGCTCATCCATCACTGCATGGTTGTCGAGCCAGTGCTGGGCCTCAAGGTCAGCCGAGAAGAACACCGCACGAGAACCGAAGTGTTGGGCTATAGCATTTGCAGCACTGCTTTTACCGCAAGCTATGCCGCCTGTGAAAATAAAGGATTTCATAAAAAAGGGCAGGAGACTTTCATCTCCTGCCCTTGTTAGGATCTCAATAAAATCAGTTACCGATTGATGGCAATAGAGGATTGCCCCCCAATGCACCAGGAGCAGCTTCACCTACAGAACCACCTTTGATTCTTTGACCAGCTGGATCAATCAAGGTAGCAGTTACAAAAATCATCAGATTACGTTTAAAATGGTCTTCCACTTCGGAGCGGAAAAGACGACCGATGAAGGGTAGATCACCCACTACAGGAAGTTTGTCTTCCACATCCTGCACGTCCTCACGAATAAGGCCGCCGAGAGCAACTGTCTGTCCATCCCAGACCGTAACCGAAGTCTTAACCTTACGTGTGGAGAAGATCGGTTGATTGATTGTGTTGGGGGTCAGTTCTACCCTTGTTGAGCCAATGGTAACACCGAAAGCGTCAGTCAATGGTTGGACACTGTAGATGGGACTACCATAATTAATGAATCCATCGAACTCGGTCACTTCAGGGAGAAGATTGAGATCAATCGAACCATTTTCACCGATCACTGGATCGACTTCCATTCTAACGCCCACAGGTCGCATTTCAAAGGCTGTCGGCGTGGTCGGTGTAACCGGAATTGATGGAGTCGTAGTAGCCCCCCCGATAATACCACCGCCTGTGCCTGCGGATCCCACATTGGTTGGGATCTGCGGAGGATCGAATTCCGTTGGATAAATGAATTCGCGAATGACTTCGACTGTGGCCTGCTGGCCACCTTTAGTGGTCACACTCGGTGCGCTCATGAGATCCACGCCCTTGCGTTGGGATAGGGCACGTAGAACCATACCAAACTGTGGATCAGTGAAGATGCCAGCAATGGACAAAACGCCAGGCCCCACATTATCAGCACCAGCGTCGGCAGGATTGAACAACGAATCAACGCTATCACCACGGATGGCACGGCTGCCAGAGCGAAGGCCACGAGTAACTGGACTCACAACACCACCCGTTACCAAGCCTGCGAGATTACCAGTGTAAGTCGATCTGACACCAGAGTTTCCGGCTGTGCCACCGCCTATTTCAACATTACCACCAGCCCCCCCAAGCAACCAATCAAAACCAAGCTCATCAGTATTTTTTTGGGTCACTTCCACAAACTTGGATGTGATATAAACCTGCTTTGTGACTCGGCCAATGATGGACTCAACAAAAGCTTCTACAAGATCAAGGTTAGGCTGAGTGTTTTTCACAATGAGCTGTGATGTAACTTTGTTGAAGACTGCTGTTGCCTGTTCAGGGAAAGGAATACCTTGAGACTTAAGAATATCCAAAGCGCTCTGGCGGGCCTGTAGTCCTGATGCAGTTGGGGTAGCGCCACCAGCGGCGAAGGGGTCTGCGGCTGGAGCAGCAGCAGCTGGAGCCGAACCACCACCACTTCCCATACTTTCAAAGTCTGGCGGAACTTTGTAAATACGAGTAAACTGTTCCGCTGTGGTTTCAGACACTGGAACAATCAGAACAGCAAAGGGTTCGACTTTAAACTTCATTCCAGCAAGTTCCGTGACGTAGCGCAGAGCCTCAACCATTGGCACATCCTTCAAATCTAGGCTAATCGATGCAGTGGATGGAGTGTCTCCCGCTTTGAGGATGATATTCACACCCTTGCGTGCCGGATCATTTTCTTCGATGTCCAAATCACGACTTTTAACTCGCAGGAATTCAACGGCCTCATCAATACTAGCACCGGAAAAAGTAACCTGAGGGAAGACGATTTTCTGCATCTTTTGGCTGAGATAAATGGTCGGGGCCTTACCGCCTCCACCTGTGTTCTCAAACGAAAGTCCCTTTACTGGCGGCTTTTGCTCCCAAGCTTCATTCACCATATTTAACATGCGAACACGTTGATGATCACGAGCGCTTTCGAAATACTCAGTACGCTTTCTCTCTGCGAGTTCCATGCCGCGACGAGCGGCCGTATTGTAAGGATCAATGCGGAGGACATCTTCAAACTGTGTCAAGGCCTGATCATAGTTACCAATCTCAACAGAACTGCTTGCAAGAAGTAGTCCCTTTTGAACTTTGCCGACATTATCAACATGTTCTGGAGTCAGTGCAGGCGGCCAGCGATCTGGATCATCTAGGTGACGTGCAAATAATGTAGATGCCTTATGTCCAGGGACGGCTGCAAGTGCTTCATCCAAAAGCTTTCTCGCTGCCACATAATCACCAATCACTGCTTTTTCGCGCGCTACTTGAGCGGCACAGTCTGCGAACTTCAGGTTAGCGAGATTACGCCAATCTTGGATGAACGGGGCATTTGGGAGTTGGTCGAAAATTTCCTTGGCTGCGCGATATTGAGCCAGCGCACCTTCGTGATCTCCTTTAGCGTACAGTTCGTCACCTTTTTCCATCGCTTTTCTAGCGTCTTCAATGCGGGCGGCGCGGCGTGCAATTTCACGTTCAGCGATGCCTGGAACACCACCGCCTAGGCCACTTTCGCCAGCGTTAACTGGAAGTGTGACAATCGGAGCTATCACAGCAACGAGTAGGGCAATTCGATTTTTAATCATACGGGAGGGCTGGGTCATAAAGGGAAATTAGAGCGTGATTGGCTTGGAGCGATGGTGTTTATCAGTATTCGCGGGAGTTTGGCGAGATGTTTTTTTGCTTTTTTTTGGAAAGTTAGCCTTTCTTGACGGTTATAGGTTCACCTGTCGTATTTGGACCGTCCACGGGAACGATGACAGCTTGGTTCTCCTCGATGCTAAGCACCTTGAATGTGACGCCGATTCCAGGAATTTGAAAGGTCTCTCCCTCCTTTACTTTGCGGACTTCGGCATTGCCTATTCTAAATTCAAATTCAGCTTCATACTCAGCCAGATTTGTTTCAGAGCCTCGGACTAGGACGAATTCCTTCTTGGTGGCAGTATCAAGACATTTGAGTTCAGAAATGTCTTTTTCACCCACTTTAGGATCTGCCACGGTTTTTTGTTCAAAACTTATTGCCTTGAAACGCACAGCTCCTTTATCGAAGCCGAATTCATCCCCAGGCGAAACAAACTTACTCACCTTTGGTTCTGGCGCAATGCGCTGAACTTGATATGGCGGCGCGCTACTATTTAGCTTGATCTTGTAGTCGTGGGTGATGCGTTGCTTCAAATAGAGCTTCTGAGTGACTGGGGGGTGCGATTGAGCTTCCTTGGGGTCTGTTTGCGGATTGGCCGAAAACTCTTCTTCGTTGCTAAATCCGTCATTATCAGCGTCTAAAGCGCCCACGTTGGGCGATTCGATACTGGGAAGATCATTCTTGATCAGAAAGGCGTTAGTCATCGGTGGACGCAGGACTTTATCCTCTGTTTGCAGGTCAAAGAGATCATCACCCTTTTGCAGTAAGATGATGGATTTATTCAGTGGCACTGCCTTACCTCTGATTACAGGAGACACCCACATGACCTTCTCTGTAAGGCGCTTGAATACAGCATTGACGCCATCAGTAGGCGGCGGGTTGAGATCATTTTTTGATGAGCCTGGGCGAAGGGTAAGTCGTTCAGAAATGCTCTGACTGTCCCAGACCAGGTATCCAGCCACACCTACCGCAATGAGGGCTGCCGCGATGAGAAGCCCTTTCTCGTAATTGCCATTCTTGTTCTGCATGATGCTGAAAATAAAAAACTAATATTCTATCACCGTGTTGCTGGTGCTGGTGTGTTCGGATTGACAAACTTGACTAGATCAATCTCAAGGAAAGCTCGCAAGGTTTCTTTGCCCAGGACGACATGTGAATCGGGGGCAGCGGGTTGAATGCCTGTGGGGGCAGGCTTCGCTGTTGCTGCTCCAGAAGGGTTTGGCGGAGCAGGAACTGCAGGGTCAACAACTATAGGCGCAGTCGCTGCGGCAACAACACGGGGCGGTCCCTCTTTCGCTTCGTTCTCAATGCGAAGAAGACGAACCACGGTGAAGAAAGGCATTTCTGATGGACTGGCGAGATTGCTCAATAGTGTCTGTAGAGCACCTTGGTCCGCGCGGATCACGACACGCACCTGACGACGCTCAGTAATGTTTACCGCTGCGGGTGCCGCAGTGCGGGAGGCCACACCCTTGGCTTTCGCTTTGCTGGCTTGCTGAGGTTTCGCTGGCTCTCCCTTTTCTGAAGGCAGTGGCGAACGTTCCAGCATGTCCATGGATCTGATACCGCTTTTGAGCAGCATCTTCACGATTTCATCCACTGAGTCGAGATAGGTGGAAAGTTCAGACGCAACCTCATCTGATTTTGGCAGCTCACTAGTGTACTGATCAAAGGCCAAGTTGAATTCGGCAGGCAACCGACTCCCACCGATCTTTTTAATCTCCGCGATCTTACCCTTCAGCTTT
The DNA here is from genome assembly GCA_040081325.1 of Prosthecobacter sp. Classification (GTDB taxonomy): domain Bacteria; phylum Verrucomicrobiota; class Verrucomicrobiia; order Verrucomicrobiales; family Verrucomicrobiaceae; genus Prosthecobacter. The sequence continues at coordinate 5,912 of JBEBGU010000022.1, read as the reverse complement.
GCTTGAAAGTCGTTGTTGCTGATTGGCTTATCTTCTGGCTGCAGTTTGTAAAGTACCAGTGAGAGTTTGCCAACCGCGTCGCTGTAGTCCTTCACTTGAGCTTGCTTAGCTGTAAGATTCTCAGGTGTTGGTGCCAAGGGTGCGCTTTTCATAGACGCCAAACTGGTATTAACCGTGTCGTATTCTTTCTGGGCCGCTCCAGCGGCTGACCAAGTATTGAATAAAACCACGCCGAGTCCAATGACTCCGGCACCAGTCACCCCAAGTATAGCCGCAGGTACTTTGTTTTCTTGAATCCAGCTCATCAGTTTTTGAATTTCATGGGCTGCGCGAGAGGCAGCTTAATGTTAAAAGTGTAGGCGTAACGATCATCTTCAACTCCAGCCTCAGCACTGACATAGTCAGCCCGCTTGGCCTCAAAATTGGCGATATTAAACCAAGAGGATTTGGCAAGTGCGCTGCCAAAGCGATAAACGACCTGTTCACCTTCGTCGTTCTTCCGATAGAGACCCTGCATCTGCACCGTGTAAACTGGCTCAGCAGTCGTCGTCGCAGTCTCCTTGTCATCCTTGGGTGCGGATGAGTTCTCTCCCTGAGTGACTAGTTGAGGCGTTATGGACTTACCATCCTTCATGGGCTCAATCAGGGTCAGCCAGATCAAATCGTTGTCGAACTTGTTGTTGATCTCAGTCATGAGACGAACCCAATAGGAGCGTTCAGCCACGGCTTGCTCTAGCTGTGTGCTTAATCCCATCAATTCCGTCTGCCTGGCGTTTAATGCACTGATTTGAGTCGCTAGAGATTTCAAATTCTGGTTTTCCTGCCGAAGGGACCCCAATTTCTCCTCAATGACACGTTGGGTATTCTGGTGATAGAAGATACCTGCGCCTAGTGCCGCCCAAAGACAGACGGCAGCAAGCAATAGAGCTGGTGTGCGTCGTGCCGCATCACGAGCATAGGCAATGGCGGTAGGCACCAGTTCAACTTCACTCGGACAGCCACCGCTAGAACGCAGAGCAAGACCAACGAGTTCTCCCATGAATGGACTCTCGGCATGGGCCGCATCCGCCTTCAAAGCCCGATCAATCTGGACGCCACGAAGAGGGTCGAAAATTTCGACAGGCAGCTTGAGTTTCTCCTCAAGGAAAACGGCCATGTTGCCCAATAAAGCACCACCACCGGTGATAAAGACACGTTTAGGCTGCGAGCCACCCTGCTGAGTACGATAGAAAGTGATCGTGCGCATAATCTGCGTGTGCAGATTTGAGGCTGTGTTTCGAATCACTTTCGAGAGGGCCGCAATTTCAGGATCTGCGTGATCCTGAACAGCGCCGCCCTGAGCCACAAAGCCGCTGGCGATTTTCATCGCTTCAGCCTCTGCAAAACCAATGCCGAATTCCTTTGCGATGGCTGATGTGATCGCTGCTCCACCCACTAGGAAGTTTCGAGTGAAGAGCTTGCCGCCATCAACAAACACGAGATTCGTTGAGCGAGCGCCCAGATCAATAAGCACAGAAGTCTCATCAACATCTGGGTAAGAGTAGCGGAAAGTATTGAAGAGGGCCATCGGAGCCACATCCACACCGGATGTCCTCGCGCCAGCAGCAGTAACTTGGTCGTTGATCTCATTGAGAGCGTCCGATTTCATGGCCACTAGGACCACTTCGGTTTCTCCATTACCTTCAGAAACAAACTCGTAATCCCAGACTACTTCATTGATCGGGAATGGCACGTTTTGGCGCGCCTCGAACTCCACAATCTGAGCCACACGATCAGGCTGCACTGGTGGTAGTTTCACGAAGCGCGTGAAGACCGTATGACCTGCGACGGCATACCAGACGGCTGATTTCTTGATCTTTAATCGATCTGTCAATTCATCCAGACTGACCTTGAGCTGTGGAAGACGTGAAGCGTCCACTGTGGGATCGCCCGTCATTTCAACATGCTCAAATTTTTTCAGAACAAGGTCACCCCCAGTTTTGCTGAAAATTGCTCCTGAAACACGCTGGGAACCCAGGTTCAGGACTGCGATGCTTTTACTGTCTGCCATGCTCGGAAAATTGGTATTTGATTACTTTACCCTGTCGTCTGATCGACCTTTGCCTCACTTATTCTTCACGCCAACATCATAGTCGCCCCAGAGGATGGCAAAGGGCGTATCTTTTTTGGCAAGCATGACAGCGTCATTAATGTTGAGTGTGGCTGCATCTTCCCACCATGCCTTGCCAGTGCTAGTTTCCCCAGCAACGCGCTGTCCATCCACCAAAACCTCAACACCCCAAGCTTTTATATCGCTGCCAGCAGTGAAACCATCCTTCAGTAAGACGCGGCGAAGTGTAGCGGGAGTTATAAATGCCAGTGCATGACATTTCTCAGACGCCGGGATATCGACATAATCAAAGCTACCCTTCATCACTTGGAATTTGCCATCTGCTGACTTTGCATTCATGCCGAGATAGAAATTCACCGTCATCGAAGCCAAACTGCCATTTCGACCACCCGCCGTTGTCGCCAGTTTGATATCGAACTCCATGTCGATCTCTAACCAATCCTTGGGGCGCCAACTCTTGTCTGGGACATTGCTAGCTTGGAACTGAGGCGTCTGAATAGTTGAAACTTTCGGGGCCTTAATATCCACCTTAACGGCAGGCTTTGTCTGGGCTTGAAGCGAGGGCAACGCTAGCGCGACGATCGACAGGGCAAGTGTAAGTGACTTCATGAAAATAGGGGGAGTGGTCAGGGGCATCGCCAGCAGTGATTAATCTGTTGGTATATCCTCTTGAATTAATACCTTTTTATTCGCAAACAGGGCAACTCATCAAGACTTGATTGCAAGAAACTGACGAAAATATTCAATTGTCTGCACGATGCCTTCTTCGAAAGCCACTTTTGGCTCCCATCCGAGAAGCTTGCGAGCAAGAGTAATGTCAGGCTGGCGCACCTTCGGATCATCCATCGGCAACTCTTGGTGAATAATCGGCTGATCACTACCGATGATCTTTTGGATCTCTTTGGCGAACTGTAGCACAGTCATCTCGCGGGGATTACCAATATTTACTGGCTCATGGTAGCTACTTTGAGACAGCTTATAGATACCGTCTATCAGATCGGAAACATAACAGAAACTGCGAGTCTGAGAACCATCTCCAAACACCGTGATAGGCCGCCCCTGTAGCGCTTGACCGATGAAAGCTGGCACCACACGACCGTCCTCCAACCTCATACGAGGACCATAGGTGTTAAAGATTCGGACGATCTTGGTGTCCATGTGGTGGGCACGGTGATAGCCCATCACCATCGCTTCAGAGAAACGCTTCGCCTCATCATACACCCCGCGTGGACCGATTGGGTTCACATTCCCCCAGTACGTTTCCTTTTGCGGATGCTCCAGCGGATCTCCATACGTTTCACTGGTGGAGGCGATCAGATAGGTTGCACCCTTAGCCTTCGCCAAACCCAGTGTGTTGTGCGTGCCGAGTGATCCGACCTTCAGCGTCTGAATCGGCAACTTTAAATAATCAATCGGGCTAGCTGGTGAAGCAAAATTAAACACCAAGTGCACCTCGCCTGGCACATGAATGTAGTTCGTCACATCATGCTTGATGAATCGAAAATCTGAATTGCCTACCAGGTGCTCGATGTTGCGCACATTACCGGTAAGTAGGCTATCGATACCGATCACTTGATAGCCTTCAGCAAGAAGACGATCTGTGAGGTGTGATCCAAGGAATCCGGCGGCACCGGTGACAACTGCTGTTTTCTTGTTGGCCATAAATTTCGAGCGTGAGGCGCTGAGTGTGGGACCTTTCAACTTAGGCGCAAGCAAAGAGTGCTCGTGTCACTGACTGTTATTGTTTCACCCTTTTCACCCTCGTGGTAGCGTGTTTCTATTACTTCCATGCACTTCCTCATTTTTCTTATTTTCACCGTTATCACAACGAGACTTCAGGCCGACTCACCCATTCTTGGTCAGGGCCAGTTTCAGTATCGCATTGTCGCGGGCTGGGGCGGCGAAGCGCTGGCTCATGTACAGGTGAAAAATGGTCACTCTGTCGCCGTCGATTCACAGGGGCGTCTGTTCTTACTCACCGATGACGCTCGCAATAATATCATCATTCTCGACGCCAAAACCGGTGCGCTCATCAAGCATTGGACCGCGCGGATGCCCGGCGCGCATGGCTTGACGCTTGTAAAAGATAGCGAACGCGAAGTGCTCTTCATCACCGACACCGCATTGCATGAAGTGCGCAAACTCTCGCTCGATGGCGAAGAAATCGCCCGCTACCCGTGGCCGGAAAAATGTGGGCTTTATGCCAAAGCCGACGAATATCGCCCTTCAAAAGTTTTATACCATCCCGATGGCCGTTTGTGGATCTTTGATGGCTATGGCAAAGACTACATCCATACCTATGCCGCAGATGGCGCATGGATTAAATCTTGGGGCGGGAGCCTTGGTGAAGGCGAAAATCAACTCCGTCACTGGGGGCCGCATGGCGGCGGACTCGATCTTCGTGATCTCACTACGCCGAAGCTGGTCATCGCCATGAGTGATCAGCAGGAGATCAAGAGCTTCACGCTTGATGGCAAGTTCATTGAAAAAATCCTATTCCCTGGCGGGAATCCACGCGACTTCGTGCTCATGGGTGAGCACGCCCTCATCCCACATCTCGGCGACCAATGGCCAAAAGATAAAAATGCCCCAGGCTTCATCTCCATCGTTGATCGCGATTTTAAAATCGTCTCAAACATCGGCGCGCCGCCCGCCGAGTACAGAAACGGCGTCCTTCAACCCATGCAGAGCGATGGCAAAACCTTCATTCATCCGCACGGCGTCACAATTGATGCCGATGGCAATCTCTTCGTTGCCCAGTTTTCCTCACCCGCAGCACCCTTGCTTAAGTTAGAGCGCATCAAAGAGACTCCATAAGACCTGAAATCAAGAGTCTTGCAGATCAACTTGCCAGAGCGTCACAGACCTGCATAATGCGGCCTCGTTGTTCCGGCTGTGGTGATCGCCTCAGCCAAGTTTTCGCAACGTTTGAAGCACGGATAGCTCAGTGGTAGAGCGGCTCGTTTACACCGAGTTGGTCGGGGGTTCGAATCCCTCTCCGTGTACCATTCAAAGCTTCAGCAAAGTCACCGATACCGCGAAAGTCCCGCGAGATACTGCTGGGCCAGCTTAGAAGTCGGCTGATCAAAGAACTGCTCAGCCGGACACGATTCCTCCACTCGACCCTGAGCGAGAAAAACGACCCAGTCCGCGACTCGCCGCGCAAAGCTGATCTCATGCGTGGCCAGCACGATCTGCTGGCCGCTTTCAGCCAACTCGCGAACGACGTCCAGTACCTCGCCCGTCATGACCGGATCGAGTGCTGAGGTCGGCTCATCAAGTAAAAGCAGACTCGGTTTTGAGGCCAGGGCGCGAGCGATAGCTGCGCGCTGCTGCTGCCCACCGGACAATTCAGCCGGACGTTTGTGCCGATGCTCAGCCAACCCCAGTCGCGTCAGCAACTCGATGGCACGCGCCGTGGCTTCAGACTCTTCTAGTCCATGTACCACCCGCAGCGGCAGCACGATGTTTTGCAGCGCACTGAGATGCGGAAACAGATTGTAACCCTGAAAAACGAAGCCATTTCGGCGCAGAGTCTGGAGCGCCGCCTCCGGGTCCTTGGGCAGCGGTTGATCATCCACACGGACCTCTCCAGACTCCGGCAGCAGCAGTCCACCCAGCACGCGTAGCATGGTGGATTTCCCACCGCCACTCGGCCCGAGCAGCGCCACGACACGGGCATCATCACTGGTTTGAAAACTCGCGCCATCGAGTGCTAGAAAGCCGCCATAGCGTTTCGTCACCTGATGTGTTTCAAGTTTCATACGCGAACCTCCTCTCCAATTTCCGCGCATACCAGGAC
>JBEBGU010000421.1:0-4561 GCA_040081325.1 Prosthecobacter sp. | reverse complement strand
AATCAAAGCATCTCATCCTTGCATCGGCGCGGCAGTCCCACAGACTGCCGCGTCATGCTTTCTGAATCTCTCGATCAACTCCGCTCAGCCGTCCGCGATGTGCCGGATTTCCCCAAACCTGGTATCCTCTTCAAAGACATCACGCCCGTGCTGGCTGATGCGCGGCTGATGAATTTGGCTATCGATGGGATGCTGGAATTTTTCGCCGATCAGAAAGTGGACAAGGTCGTGGGCATTGACGCGCGCGGCTTCATTTTTGGAGCCCTGATGGCTCAGCGTCTCGGAGCTGGTTTTGTGCCTGTGAGAAAGAAAGGCAAGCTGCCATGGAAAACGCGCGGCGTGGACTACAGCCTCGAATACGGCACGAATAGTGTGGAGATGCATGTGGACGCACTCGCTCCTGGTGAAAGAGTGGTGCTGGCAGATGACTTGCTGGCCACAGGCGGCACGGCAGATGCAGCGCTGCAACTCATTCGCGAATCAGGTGCCACGCTGCTCGGCTCAGTGTTCTTTATCGAGTTGGCCTTTCTCGAAGGCCGGCAGAAGCTCACTCATGGTGGCTCCATCCACTCGTTGCTCACTTTTTGATCCGCCGTACGCATGACCGAGCGCGAGTATCAAAAGCATGTCCAGGCCGTAGGAAAAAAAATCTTCGGAGATGACCCAGCCCTTCCACGTGGCCGCACAGAGACACTGAAGCTGTGTAAGCGATTCTTGAAACTCAAGGAGCAGCGCATCAAACAGCGGCACAGGGCCGGACTCGGCGGGGTCGAAGTCTGTCGCTTGAGATCTGATGTTATCGACTACATCGCACGCTTGCTCTGGGTGGAGAGCTTGGCGGCGCTGAAACCCGAGGTACGAAAGAAAGTAAACATCAGTGTCGTCGCTCATGGTGGTTATGGTCGCCGAGTCATGAGTCCCGGCAGTGACATCGATCTCACTTTCATGCTGCCTGGGAATAGCTCCAATGTCTCACCCGAGATCGCACGGCTCATCGGTGACTACCTGCTGTACTTCTATGATTTGAAGTTCAAGGTCGGTCAAGCCACGCGCTCGGTGACGGACTGTCTGCATCTGGCCAATGAAGACATGCAGACCAAGACCGCGCTCATGGAGGCACGATTTCTTTGCGGCCAAGATCAGGCCTTCAAAGAGTTCCGTGGCCGTTTTGATATCGAATGCATGGTCAAGCATGAAGTCGAATTCCTCAAGCTACGCCAAGCTGATCTGACCTCCCGACACGCCAAGCATGGTGGCACTCACTGCATGCAGGAGCCTAATGTGAAGACAGGCTGCGGTGGATTGCGTGACTATCAAAACCTCATCTGGATGGCCTATGCCAAGCACGGCACTTTGAATCCCAAAGATCTGGTGGAGAAAGGCCTGATGACTCCTGCTGGCTGGCGTGAAATGGAGCAAGCCTATGATTTGATCCTGCGCACCCGCAACGAGATGCACTACGCCGAGCGGCGTGCCAGTGACGTCCTAACGCTCCGCTTACAGGGCGTCGTTGCCACCAATCTCGGCTATCGCCACAAGGGCATCCTGCGCCGTATCGAGGCCTTCATGCGCGACTACTACACGGCTACTCGTGACATCCTGCAGCGCAGCAGTGAAGTGATGGACCGCTTTCACCTTCAAGCGATCGAAGATGAAAGCACACGCAAAGGCCTGATCGGCTTTATGGTTAGGCGTAAGACCGCACAGAGACGCACTGAGAAGTTTGACGGCTTTGTTTCCAAGAACGAGCGCCTTTATGCTGAAGAGAAGAGCCTCTTCAAAGACGATCCCACCCGGCTTATGCGCAGCTTCTTGCATACTCAGCAGCGGCATCTGCGGCTGAGTCCAGAGCTATTCCAGATCATGCAGGAGAGCTTCCGTTTGGTGAATGTCAGCTATCGCTATAACAAAAGCGTGCGCGAAACCTTCCTCGCCATCCTTTCTCAGAAAGGTGATGTCGCACGCATCATGCGGCAGATGCACCGCGTCGGTTTCTTGGGTCGCTACATGCCCGAATTCGGCGCGCTCACCTGTCTCGTTCAACACGAGTTTTTCCACCGCTACACGGCTGATGAGCACACGCTGCGCACGCTGGATAAGTTGGATGAATTGAGTGGCCCGCCGAGCCCCGCAGTTGCTCTATATCAGCATCTTTTTCATGACCTCCATCAGCCGGCCATTCTCTATCTAGCGCTCATTCTGCATGATGCTGGGCGTGCGGCCAACGCTAAAGCACACGATGCTGAGAGTACGATCATGGCAGATGCTGTTTGCCGTCGTCTTCAGGTCAAAGGTGAACGGCGCAAGATGCTGCTCTTCCTCGTGGATAATCATCTGCTGATGTATCGCACGGCGACGACGACGAACTTGGATGACCCCAAGGTCATCAGTGAGTTTGCCGCCATCGTTAAAACCAAGGAGTATCTCGACACTCTGCTGGTCATGACTTACGCGGACTCAAAGGGCACCAGTGAGGCAAGTTGGTCCGGCTACAAGGAAGCCTCCATCCGCCAGCTCTACCACAACACGCTGCAGTATCTCGATGCTCCGGCTGACTTCATGCGCCGTGTCGCCGTGCCGCTGGATGAAGTGCGCAGTGCTGTGAAGAAGCTGCTCGAAGCCGATTTCGACCAAGAAATCAGCGCGCACTTCCAGCACATGCCGCGCAGTTATTTTAACTTCCGTGAACCCGCGCAAATCGCCGCGCACATTCGTCAGTTCCGCCAGTTCTTCATCCAGCTCATGGGAGAGGACGCTGAGTCAGGACTGCTTCCGGTGATGACCTGGGAAGATCACGTCGAGCAGGGTTACAGTGAACTCACCGTGACTTGTTGGGACCGCCATCTCTTGCTCGCCCGCATCTCTGGGGCACTCGCGGCTCAGGGGATCAATATTCTCAGCGCGGATCTTTACAAAAGGGCTGACCATCTGGTGCTGGACATGTTCCGCGTGTGCAGCAGCCCGTGCGCGCTGCTTTCCTCCAGCAGACTTTTGATTTCTCAAAGGACATCGCCTCCACGCGAAAAGCCATCGCCGACTTTGATGAAGTTATGGCCGAGATCCCGCAGCGGGTCTTTCTTAACAACGATGTTTCGCCCGATCAAACCGTGGCCGAACTCCAAGTCGTGGACCGACTCGGGCTGCTTTACGATATTTTCATTGCCATCGGTAAGCTTGATCTCAGCGTCACTCACGCCCGCATCAACACGGAGAAAGGCGTCGCCATCGACGCCATCTACATCCAGACGGCCAATGGCGATAAGCTGCGTGATAAAGCTGTACTCAGTGCCCTGCAACAGGCGCTGGACAAAGCGGTGTTTGGCTAATTACCGACGGCAGCTCAATCCACGAACTTCTTTATGAGCAGGGCCGAGTTATGGCCGCCGAAACCGAAGCTGTTACTGAGAGCGCTGATGAGCTTGGCTGAGCGGGCGGTATTCGCGACGATGTCCACATCGACCTCAGGATCGAGGTTCTCGACGTTGATCGTCGGCGGGACGACCTGATCACGCAGCGCATAAATACAAGCGACGAGTTCGATGCCGCCTGCGGCTCCGAGCAAGTGGCCGGTCATGGACTTAGTGCCGGAGACGAGGAGCCCCTTAGTGGCGTAGTCGCCGAAAGTGCGCTTGATGGCACGCAACTCACACAAATCACCCACAGGGGTGGAGGTGGCGTGAGCATTGACGTAGCTGACATCGGTCGAGTTCATCTTGGCGTGACGGAGTGCCATCTCCATGCACTTGGTGGCACCGAGACCTTCTGGATGTGGGGCGGTGAGGTGGTAAGCATCAGCGGTGACGCCGTAACCAACCAGCTCGGCGTAGATGGTGGCACCGCGCTTTTTCGCGTGCTCTAGCTCCTCGATTACGACGACCCCAGAGCCTTCGCCCATGACGAATCCATCACGATCTTTGTCCCAGGGGCGGGAAGCGTGCTCTGGATCGTCGTTGCGGAGGGAAAGCGCTTTCATGTTGGAGAATCCGGAGAGGCCGCAGGGGCGGATGGAGGCCTCCGAGCCGCCGCAAACGATGGCATCAGCATCACCAAATTTGATGATACGCCAAGCTTCTCCGATGTTGTTATTGGAGGTCGCGCAAGCGGTGGTGATGCACATATTCGGTCCCATGAACCCGAACTCGGTGGCGATCATGCCGGTCGCGATATTCGTGATCATCATCGGGATGAGGAAGGGCGAGACGCGGCTCGGCCCTTTGTTCAAAAGGATCTCATACTGAGTCTCGATGGTGCTGAGACCACCGATGCCGCTGCCGACCATGACGCCGATGCGGTGCGGGTCGAGGCTGTCGGGATTCAGTCCGCTGTCCTTCACCGCCATCTTTGAGGCGGCCATGGCAAGCTGGAAGAAGCGATCTGCACGCCTGGCTTCCTTGTGATTGTTGAAGAAGGGCGTGGGATCAAAGTCCACCACTTCACCCGCGATTTTGCAATCGTAGGCCGTGGTATCCATGCTCTGGATGCGACGGATGCCGCTCTTGCCTGCGACGAGATTTTTCCAGAAGTCTTCCTTGTTATTGCCAAGGGGGGAGATGACTCCGAT
>JBEBGU010000420.1:0-4566 GCA_040081325.1 Prosthecobacter sp. | reverse complement strand
TCGGCCAGGCCGCGGAGTCGCTGCAGCACGAGCACCTTGAACATGAGCATGGGATCGAAGCGCGGCCTGCCGCCTAGCCCTTTGGCCTCGCGAGTGATGGCACCTTGGATGAGCGGATCAAACATCTCCCATTGCACCAGCTAGCCCACGCGCATCAAAGGCGTCTCGAAGGTTGCGACATCAAGGGTTTGAACGAACTCACCGAAGAGTCCAGGGTTGCCGAAGGAAATGAAACTTGCCACGCTTTTGCTTGCCTCATCTCTCGGCTCCGCGCCAATCCTCGATCATGCTTGTCGGACATTTTGAGTTTCCGGGAGTGCCCTTATAGAAACCAAGACCAAAGCCTTTGATGCCGTCGCCGAGAGCCGCAAATGGAGGGAAGTGACCCGCCAGAAACTTGATGCGATGACCCGCGAGGAACGTCTGACGCATTACTCCCAACTCTGGACCCAAGCCACTTGCCAGCCCCTGCCCAAACGAGCCACGGCAAACGTGTGAGATATTTGGCACGATAAACGCCGAGCAAGATGGAAGAGCTTCTGGGCCATACCGCATGCGATCTGGGGTCTGCGAGACCTCACCGCGCCGATCACACCCGTGCTACAGCCTGCTTGCACGCGCCGCGCAGCCGCCCAAGATGCACGTCCTTTATGAGTGACTTCAAACTACTGGTGACCGGCTGCAAAGGCCGTATGGGACAGGCCGTGATCGACGCTGCCGACGCGCAGGGCGTCATGGTGGGCGCGAGCATCGATCTCGGTGATCCACTGCCGGGCGCGCTGGAAAAGAGCGACTGCACCATCGACTTCTCATCGCATCATTTTACCCATGAACTCTTGGCTGAGAGCCTGAAGCAGAAAAAAAGTCTCGTCATCGGCACCACCGGTCACACCGACGAAGAAGTCACCGCCATCAAGGAAGCCTCCAAGACCCTGCCTATCGTCTTCGCCTCCAACTTCAGTGTCGGTGTGAACACACTCTTCTGGCTCACGCGCAAAGCCGCAGAACTGCTCGGCCCTGACTTCGATCTCGAAGTGCTGGAGATGCATCATCGCCTGAAAAAGGACAGTCCGAGCGGCACGGCGCGCACGCTGGTCGAGATCCTCGCTGATGTGCGTGGTCTCGAGTATGACAAAGACTGTCGCCACGGTCGCTTTGGCGACGTCGGTGCCCGCACCCCAAAAGAGATCGGCGTTCACGCCATCCGTGGTGGCGATGTCGTCGGCGATCACACCGTCGTCTTTGCGAACATGGGCGAGCGCGTCGAACTCACTCACAAGGCCAGCAGCCGCGACACCTTCGCCGGCGGAGCCGTCCGCGCCGCCCGCTGGCTGAATGGCAAGCCTGCGGGTCTGTATGACATGCAGGATGTGCTGGGGCTGAAGTAGAAGTTGGCGATGGTTTGAATTCAAGCCACTGCAAACAACAGCCAACCATTGCAAACAACAGCCAACTCCCCCTTCGGCATCGCTCTCGGCACCAATCTCGGTGATCGGCTGGCGAACTTGCGGCGCGGGGTGGCACTGCTCGTCGAGCGTGTCCAGCCAGCGGCCATCATCGCGGGTGGTTGTTATGAAACTGATCCCGTGGACTGCGCGCCGGGAACCCAGGCGTTTTTGAATAGCGTCATCGAGATCGAAGCCGCCTGCACGCCGCAGGAGATGCACGCGCATCTTCAGGCAGTTGAATTAGAGATGGGCCGACCTGCGGTTCGGGAGAAGAACTCGCCACGCACGCTGGATCTCGATTTGCTCTATGCGGATGACTTTGTCAGTGATGATCCCGTGCTGATCGTGCCGCATCCTCGTCTGCATTTGAGGCGCTTCGTGTTGCAGCCTTTGGCGGACATTCGTCCTGAGCTGATTCTGCCTGGGCATCGGCTTACCATTGCGGAGTATCTCGCCACGCTGACAGATGATCCTAATGAAGTGCGCCTCGTCGAAAAAGCGTGGCTGTAAACTGCCTAAATTAGGGGCAGCCAGATTTTATGAACGTCTGATCCGATAAAGGGGTGTCGGCAGATGCTCGCTGGTGAACCAGAGTGTCTCGCCATCGGCATCGTAGCAGAGGGACTCCATCTGGCTTGTCAGTGGCGGCTCGATGAGGTGCGCTTCTTTTTGTAGCGCGTCCTTCAGTGACTCGCCGCGGCTGATTTTCCATTCATGGATGAAGCTGTAGGTGGCGATGGCGAGGCGGTTGCCATCGGGTGAAAAGCAGCCAGCGGTGGTCTGGCAGGCGTCACGCGGGCGCTTGCCGAGATGGTCGCGTGCTGGGAAATCTAAATCGGTGATCTTCTCTAAGACCATCGGCTTGCCGTCTGTTAGCACTTTTGGAAAGGCATACACGGAGCAATGTCCGTCTTCGGTTTTGGTCACGACATAAACTCGCAACGTCAGCGGATGTACGAGCAATGTCTCGGCGTTGTGATGGCCGTCTGGATAGCTTGCGTGCCAGACCTTGGGTTCGGCAGAAAGGGCTTCAGTACCGGCTGACTCTGGCAGCGATGGCTCGGGGATTTGGTAAATCTGAATGCTGGGACGCACGAATAAATTGTCACCGATGTCACCGATGATTAGCACGGGCTTGCCCTCAGCATCTTTGGCAGAACTCATGTCCTCCCAGTCAAAGTTCACGGCATGTGGCACGCGCACTTTCGCCAGTGTCTTGCCTGTGCGGGAGATGGCGTAAACACAGGGATCACTGGCCGAGTCATTGTGGGTCCAGAAGATCTGTGGATCACGCAGGCTCTGGGTGAGGCCGGAGCTCTCATCGATGCGCTTGTCCTCCAGCACGGCGATTCGCTCAGCCTGTGATTTGTCGATCGACTGTGCTGTGCAAATCGTGGCAAGCAGGCTGCCAATGATGACTAGCGTCTTCACATTAGCCGAGGGGTTGTGACGGACCTGGGATGAGGCGGTTGTAGTGCAGGTTCACGCGATTGAGAAACCACTGCCAAGTGCCACCAGGGCGACCACCATCCATGAGGAAAATGGGACAGTTCTTGTGCGGATCTTTGATGTGTGGGCTGATGCGCGGCCAGTGATAATGCGGCACCACATGGTTGAGAGGGATGCTGTAAGTGTACATCAGCGCCGCAGCTAGCCGGGCTGTTTTATCAATGGTCAGCGCGATGTCATTGCCACGATGCTCACACATCTCGATGCCGATGCTATAGTTGTTTCCAGGGCCATCAAAGTCGGCGTGCTCACCCTGCTCACGGCATGGCAGGTGCTGGATGGCGACATTGTCCTGCACGGTGAAATGCCAGGTGAGGAAGCCGATGCGGTTGCCCCCTTTGCGCTTCGGGGCGCGTAGAGCGCCGCGCTTCAAAGCCAGCGCATGATTGAAGGCATCACCGGTGTAATTTTGCGTACTGTGAATGGTGATGTACTTCGGCGTCATCGGCCGATAAACATAGCGTCCTACTTTACCCGCAGGGATGAGATCACGCCGAATGCCAACCTCTGCGAGTAGCTGTGCAGGCGTGACTCGCGGCAGCCCGGCGTCACGATAGCGCGACTCCCATTGGGCGATTTTTGAGCGATTGCCCGCTGGACTGCTACAAGCAGCAACGATGACCGTGATGAGCAGTAGTGTGGGGATGGCATGGAGTGCCCAGGCTTTCTTCATGAGGCAGAATATGTCCTTCGATGATCGGTTTGCCAGCGTGGATAGCTCGAAATTTGTTAAGCAGTGCCGGGCGGTGCAAAGGATGTCTGGGTTGACATGCTGGGCACGAGTCGTCTAGATGAGAACGCGGAGCGGCATGAAATCTGCGTTCCCTCCCCCACTTGTCTGACACGATGTCTATGCTTTTTCGATTCTCCGCCGCTGCCCTGTCCCTTGTTTTATCTGCCTGTTCTGCCGGACAATCAGCGCGCATGGCGGGCGACATGAACAATGGTTACTCCCGGCCAGCAGTCTATCAGCCGGGCCTTGATGTCGGCGCTGAGCCCATGTTTGCAGCATCTAGCGTCCCTGGCATCCGTGCTGCCTCGTATCTGCTCATCGACGCGAGTAATGGTAAGCTTCTCGCCTCTAGGAGCTCCGAGACAGCACGCGGCGTGGCAAGCACGCAGAAGATCGTCACGGCACTCGTCGTGCTCGATGCGGGTGATCTCGATAAGACCGTCACGGTTCAAGCTTCCGACATTCGCGTGGAGCCGACGACGCTCGGCCTGCGTGCAGGTGAAAGGTACACTCGGCGTCACTTGCTGTATGCCTTCCTTGTTAAAAGCGCCAATGATGTGGCCAACGTGCTGGCTCGTGACAATGCGGGTAGCATCAGCGCTTTTGCCGTGAAGATGACCGCCAAAGCGCGCTCGCTTGGCTGCTCGAATTCGAGTTTCAAAAACCCCCATGGACTGACCGCATCTGGCCAGTATTCCACGGCACGCGACATGGGCCGTCTGGCCATGGCTGCTTATCGGAACCCCATCATACGAGACATCGTCAGGCGTCCCTACTATACCTTTCGCCGCTCTGATGGCCGCACCGTCACGCTCAAAAATACCAACATGCTGCTGGGTGCTATGCCTGAGTGCAACGGCATGAAAACCGGCTACA
>JBEBGU010000419.1:0-4573 GCA_040081325.1 Prosthecobacter sp. | reverse complement strand
GTAGGGTGTGACGTGTTTGAGGGTGACAGTCCAGTCTTCCGGGAACTTTCACAGTTCGTTGTGTCAATAGAAGTGCGGCAATCAGAAGATGAGAGCGGTGTCGAGAGGCTCCCTTCGGACTTCCTGAAGCACTCCGGCATTCGGAGTGGCTGGAACGAAGTGGACGACAAAGACTGGATTTCATGGGTCA
This sequence comes from Prosthecobacter sp., assembly GCA_040081325.1. Classification (GTDB taxonomy): domain Bacteria; phylum Verrucomicrobiota; class Verrucomicrobiia; order Verrucomicrobiales; family Verrucomicrobiaceae; genus Prosthecobacter. The sequence continues at coordinate 4,383 of JBEBGU010000419.1, read as the reverse complement.
CGAAGGCAGCTCAACTAAAACTAGCAAATATCGACCTCCCCTCGAACAGGGAGGCCGTCAGATGTCTGTATCGGGCACTGTTGGATCATCGAAAACAGAAGACCGGCAGTCGTTGGAATGAACAGCAAGTCGAGCCTCTCTCAAACGTGGCGATATGGGGCATCGAAAGATGTGATGACTTTCAAGAAAGTTGGCAGTTGCTCCGACTTTGTGATCGTTTGCCATACTTTGTTGATCGTGGCGATCTAGCTGACATCATTCTTCCCGGCCTCCGCACCCTCCCTGTCCGGCTCGACGGTCTCGCAAAAAAGGCACAAATACATCTTGGGCTTCAGCGGTTATCCGAAGCACTCACGGGCAGGCCTACAACCGAAGGTGCAATTCAGCCCAAGTATTGCGAAGCAGTAACTGAGCGAATCGGTGAACTCATCGCTTATCTGAGGGTCGGCAACGAAAAGCAAGATGACGAGGCATTACGGCAAGCTCTCTGTGCGGTAACCCTTCAGCGTATCAAAGGGCTTCAAGTATTGTTTTCGCTGGATGGAGTGCCGTGTGGAGAGCCAGTTCAGCGTGCCCATTTTCAGCTCAAAAATGACGACACGTCTTGGACGGTCTATGTCGATGAAGCGGCCTGTTCCGACGAGCGTATCTGGGAAGTGTTTGCAGAGACACTACTTCTGTCATGTGCCCTCCCGGCAGAGAAAGCCGTAAACGTTAGGGATCTGCTATGTCATAAGCCCAATGACCTAGCGGGCAAGCTGCTTAAACTCGGCGTAGCACCCGAAACTGTTCAGCACCTTCAGAGTAATCGTCCAGTCGCAAGCCCTGTTCAACAGCCGCCGCCCTCTGCTCCACTGTCGAGTGATGTGGCCGCACCAGAGGCCGAATCAGCCCCCGCGCCTTCTTCTGACCCATCTCAGGCTGATGGCAGCGATACATCAAAGCAACCTCCGCATTCTACGCCGAATCATACAATTTCGAGACTGACATACCCCCCTCGCAACACTCAACCGTCGGGTAGATCTGGTGTTACCCCTCAACCTTCATCTCGTCCTCATCCAGAGGAGGGAATGAGCGCTCAAACATGGCTATTGCAGCAAATCAGCACATGGTGCCAAAAGAAAGGCCTGCCTGATCCGCTCTGGGAGCACAACTATGTTGATATCACGATTAACCTGCCTGTGCCGATCCTGATCGAAGCGAAACGAATTGAGGGCATGACAGTTCATTGGAGCAATAATCAAATCCGCACAGCGCAGGCATCGCCTGAGTCGTATATCGTCGCGCTTCTCAGCCCTGATGAATCCGAAGGATACAAAGTTTTTTGGGTGATTCGGCCGCTTGATGAATTTGGAGAGTTGCCATCGCGAAGAATCGAATGGGCTTGGCGTGTTCGTCCAGGCGCTACTTTCGATTTGGGTTCCTGGAATGAACCGGAGTCACCTCCCTCGCATTCTGCCACAAACTTCCATGTTGAAATTCCACTACTGTCAGAGTGGGTGAACAAGCTGCCCGAAGGTGTCGAGCACGGGCTTGAAATGATTCTATCGAGAGTCGGCTGATTGCCAGGAAAACCAAGTATGGAAATCAAATTACGTGGCCATTTGGCTCCCATTCGATTTTGATGAAGGCGTGCAGTTGGCTGTCTGCTACTTCCATTAAGACGCAAATTTGGCAGTTTGATAAGTCCAAATTTTCGGTCAGCTACTTCAAAGCCCGCACACTCGGCCCATCGACCCAGCGCGGCGGGATCATGATCTGGCGTGGCACATCGGGCACGCCGTGCTCGTGCTGGGAGAGTTGCGTGACGACCAAATCGACCGCGGCAGCCGCTAGATGTTCGCGTTGCTGATAGATGCCCGCGAAACCATCCATCTTTGGTGTCCAGTCATGCACCACGAAGCCGATGTCGTTCGGGAATCGCAGGCCAAGACGCTTCAGCCAGCCGGGCACGTGCGTGTCAAAGGTGATCAGTGCGGCAGGCTGATTCTCGCGCATCCATTTCGAGAAGGCGTCGAAGCCCTGGCTGATGTCGTTGCTCGGAAACAGCAGCAGCGGCACGCGATCCGACTCCGGCAGGCCGTGCTGCCAGTGAAACAAGCCGCCGCTGTAGCCAAACTGCGAGCGATTCACGATCCACTTCGTCACCGCGACGCCGATGCGTTTGTAGCCGCGTGCCGCGAGCTGCTCGGCGGCCATGTGAATGCCCAGCGTCATGTTTCCGGCGCACATGTGCAGCGCGGGCGTGCTCATCGCATTGCCAAAGGTCACCGCGGCGAAGGGCGAGTAGTCGAGCCTGCTGCATGGCAACTGCATGCTCTGCGGCGACACGATCACGCCCTCGATGCCGCGTGCGTGCAGGATCTTTTGCAGCTTCTTCGGCGTGAGGCCGTCTTTGCCCAAATAAAACTCCTCCACCGCATAACCATGCCCGTGCGCACGGCGTCGGATGTCCTCAATGGGCACGTATTGATACGAGGGGCCGAGCAAACCGTCCTGCGGCACCTGCTCGCGAATCACGGCGATCACCGCACGCAGCCGCTTCTCCTTCTTCCCGCGCACCACCTGCATCATGCGCATCAAATGCGGGTCCGGCTGGTAATCGAGCCGCTTCGCTTCCTTCAAAACTAGTTCCCGTTTCTCTGCTGCCACCTTCGGCGCTCCGCGCAGCACCCGCGACACGGTCATGATCGACACGCCCGTGGCTCGGGCGATGTCTTTGAGCGTGGGCTGGGAAGTGGTGCGCATGGTGTTAGCATAACACGCCGCGCTGCCATTCAAGCCGCGAAATGCCCCCACGGTCTGCGTTTTCTCCTATCATGCTCTTCCGACTCTTTGCGATCTCTGCGCTCTTTTGCGTCCAAACTCTCGCCGCACCGCCGCCTACGGCACTACCAGGAAAATCTTCCGCCTGCGCAGCCCGGATCACGCCGGCGAATCCGCCGAATGACGGCATCCTGTTCGTCGATCACTCCAAGACCAAGCGCAGCGGCCATCTCGGCCATGCGCTGGTGCAGCTTGCGCCGGGGAAGCTGCTCGCGTTTTACCCGAACTGCTCCAGCGACAACGGCGGCCACTCGGCGGTCGGCTGGATGGAGTTCAAGCGATCCGAGGACGCCGGCAAGACCTGGGGCGAGCCGCAGGTGCTCGCGTTCACCACAGCGCTCTTTGAAAAGCAGTTGGGACGCACCGCCATGGCCGAGAAGGCCGTGGTGACCGACAAAGGCGAGATCGTGCTCTTTTACCTCATCTGCGATGTGGCGCAAAACGCGCTCTGGCAGCCCTACTGGGTGCCTTTGTGCTCAAAAAGCACCGATGCAGGCAAAACCTGGAGCGAGCCGAAACCAGTCTGCTCGTCCCGAGGCCGGATCTATGACGTGGAGTATCACGATGGCGAAATCCGCGCCCTGCACTTCGCCAATGACGCCATCAAAGACTGGCGTGGCTCGACGAAGGAGCATGTCTATGAGCTGCATGTCAGCACCGATGGCGGCGATACCTTCACGAAGCGCAGCGAACTGCCCTTCATCACCAACCGCCGCGGCTACGGGGCACTCGGACGCCTCAACGATGGCGGATTGATCGCCTACATCTACAACAGCGCGAACGAAAGCATGCTCGACTACGCCATCAGCACCGACGGTGGCAAAACCTGGCCCAAGGTCGGCACCTCGACCGTCAGTCGGAAGATCCGCAATCCGCAGTTCACCGCCTTTGGCGGTAAATACTACCTCCACGGCCGCAGCGGCGCGTATGGCGAGGGCAGCGGCCACATGATCCTCTACATGTCCGAGGACGGCGTCACCTGGGACGACGGCGTCTATCTGCGCATGCGCACCGCCGGGGCCGGAGCCTACTCCAACAGCCTCGTCGTCGATTCCCCCGACGGCAGCGGCAAACAACGCCTCCTCATCCAGGCCTCCCACGCCTACGAAGACAGCCGCACGAATGTGCTGCACTGGTGGCTGGAATGACGCTCAAGCCACCTCCTGAGCTCTGCAACCATTCCTCTGTCATGGCCGCTGCGCTCAAGGCCAAACATCCTCTTCACTTTCATGAAACTCCACACCTTCGCCATCCTCTGCCTTCTCATGGTTTCGTCCGCTTTCGGACAAAACCCCGAAGAGCGCTTCACGGCGATGAACCCGGAACAGCGACGAGCCTTTGAAATCGAGGTCATGGAGAAGGTCGCGGACCTCGCGTTGATCCCGCCGAAGCTGAATACCTCGCCGTTGCCGAAGTATGATTACGACCAGCTCGCTTACGGCATGACCATCGGCATTGCCCGCACGCCGGGCGGTCGGCTCTGGGCTTGCTGGGTGGCGGGGGAGGATGGCGCGAAGGCGTTCTTTGTCTGCGCCGTGAGCGATGACGATGGCGAGG
>JBEBGU010000418.1:0-4574 GCA_040081325.1 Prosthecobacter sp. | reverse complement strand
GACTTTACTCGATTCTGACTAGCCGCAAAATCTGAGGAAGTAGGTGTGAATGCTGAAGGAAGATGTGGAGAGTTTGCCGTTTAATCAGCACGCCATGAACCGTCGCCATTTCATCCAATCCCTGACTGCACTCGCAGCCGCACCAGCCTTTGCTGCTGCAAACGAGTGGAAGCTGAACTACATGCTGGCCTCCAGCATGTATGGCAATCTGCCTCTGGCCGAGATCCTGCCAGAGGTGAAAAAGACCGGTGCGACTGGTATCGAACTTTGGCCCAAAAAACACGGCACACAGCGCGAGGAGTTGGATACCATCGGCGTGGAGAAATTTGCGGCGATGCTCAAGGATCACTCGATCAGTTTCGGCGGCACGACGCGCTATGATCTCGGGCCTTTTAAACTGACGGACGAGATCAAGCTCGTGAAGCAACTCGGTGGAACTTTCATCGTCACAGGCGGGGCAGGGGAGTTCAAGGTTACGCCTGAACAACTGAAGAAGAACGTGAAGGACTTCGTGGAGAAGATGAAGCCGCACGCCGCAATCGCGGCTGAGCATGGAGTCGAGATTGGCATCGAGAACCACATCAACAATCTCATCGACACGCCTGACTCACTGCGCTGGCTGGCCGATGACATCCGCAACATCCCTGGGCTTGGCATCGCCCTGGCTCCTTATCATCTGCCGCAAGACACCGCCCTGCTAACTGATCTGATCAAGCATACAGACCAGAAGATGACGCTCTTCTATGCCTGGGAACACGGCCTGGGTTGTATGAAGCCGATGCCGAAGGAAGATGAGATCCAGCAGCTCCCAGGGCGCGGCAAACTGGATTGGAAGCCTCTGCTGGCTGCACTCAGAGAAATTAAGTTCACAGGCCCCACGGAAATCTTCATGCACCCAACTCCACGCGGCATCCCTATTCTGCCAACGTCGGCAGAGGTTACTGCTGAAATTTTGAGAGCAAAGAACCATCTTGATGCCTTGATTTAATCCACTCAATCGACACTCACATAATCCTGCTTTTATGCCCGAACCCAAAGTCCTCCTCATCATCGGTGATGCCACGGAAACCGTGGACACTCTGTATCCTTATTACCGCCTCATCGAGAGCGGCTACAAGCCCATCATCGCCGCGCCGGAAAAGCGGAAGTATCAGATGGTGCTGCATGAGGTGAAGCCTGGCTGGACGATCACGAAGGAGTGGGAAGGCTACTCGATTGATGCCGACATCACCTTTGCAGACATCAAGCCTGAGGAATATGTGGGCATCTTTTTCAGTGGTGGCCGTGCTCCTGAATACATCCGCGAGGACGCCGATCTCATCCGCCTCACCAAGTGGTTTTGGGACAACAAAAAGCCTTGTGCCAGCGTCTGTCATGGCGTTGAGATCCCAGCGCGTGCGGACATCGTCAAAGGGCTGCGCATGGCCACCGTGGCGAAGTGCAAGTTCGACCTCGAAATCTGCGGAGGCATCTATGTGAATGAACCCTGCGTGATCGACCAGCACATGTATTCAGGCCGCACTTATCACGATAGCGGACACTTCATCGGCCCTTGGATCAGAGCGCTGGATCAGGAGCGTGCAAGAATGGGACTATGAGGCTGATCCCACAAATGATCGGTCTGATTAGTCTGATCGGTCTGTTGCCACGTGCCATTCACGCTCATCCACTTCAGGCTGAGCCGATCAACCATGCTTACGTCTTCAACTTTGATCAGTTTTATCTGCCTGAAGATCCAGATGAGCATGTGGTCGAGGGCGGTTACTTGCTGCTGGCGGAGCTGAACTGCACAGCCTGCCACAGCGCACCGGATTCATGGAAAGAGCGCTTGTCAGTGAAGCCTGGACCCAATCTTAATGCTGTGGGTTCGCGCCTGGATGCTGACACCCTTTGGCTCTTGATTCGCAGTCCACAGCATCGAAAAAAAGGCACGCAAATGCCCGGACTGTTTGCTGGTGAGGAGGGCGATGCTGAGAAGGTCGAAGCGCTTACCGAATACTTGACCTCTTTGAAAGCAGACGTTTCCGCAATGCCGAAGGGTGACGAGTCACATGGCAAAGAACTCTATCACAAGGTCGGCTGCGTAGCCTGCCATGAGCCAGCGACGGATTATCGTCCTGCCAAGATCTCTGCCGAAGTCGGGTTGGAGAAGCCAGGGCTTGGCTCAGTGCCGATCGCTTTGGCTGATGCCTATGATGTGAACTCGCTAGCACATTTCCTTCATGATCCACTGTCGCATCGCCCATCGGGACGGATGCCGAACATGCGCCTCAGTGAGCAAGAGGCGGCAGACATTGCTGCCTATCTTCATAGCGGGCGCACTGCGGAGAAAGCGACCGAGCGTGCTGCGCTGAAGATACCGAAGCAAGGCGTCGAAAAGGGCAAGGCATTATTTGCCAGCATGAACTGCGTCGCGTGTCATCAGACTGGTCAGACAAGTCCGACTCGTGCGACAAGTCTGACTGCTGTGAAGCTTTCGAATGGCTGCCTTTCTGACAAGCAACCCACTGGCATCCCGCGCTATGATTTGAATGATCTGCAAAAGCGCGCGCTGCGTCTGGCGATCACTTCGATTCAAAAACAGAATGCGCCGGCGCTGACGGCACCGCAGAAAGTGGATTGGCAGATGAGCCGCCTGAACTGCTACGCCTGCCATGATCGCGATGGCAAAGGCGGGCCGGAAGACCCGCGCGCGCAGTATTTCGGCTCTAATGATGGCAGTGCGGAATCACTTGGTGAACTGGCGCATCTGCCGCCGAATCTCGACAACGTGGGGCGTAAGCTGACACGCGGCTGGCTGCAAAAAGTGCTCTATGGTGAAGGCGGTAGCGTGCGCCCCTACATGGACACGCGGATGCCGAACTTTGGCCAAGCTCAGACCGAGATGTTGGTCGATCTTTTACCCAAAACCGACAAGTCAGCAGCACCTGTGAAGATGGATGTCAGCGGATTGGAAAAACATCATCGCGCTGAGCTTGGGCGCACTTTAATGGGAGCAAAGGGGTTGGCCTGCATTGCCTGTCATGGATTAAAAGATCGCAAGTCACTCGGGCCACCGGTGATCCGGCTCACGCACACGGTGGAGCGTTTGCAGCCGGAGTATTTTAAAGAGCTTCTTCTCAATCCGCAGGCCACTCAAATGGGCACGATGATGCCGCCGATGTTCATCGGTCGGAAGAAGGCGGACCAAGAGATTGAGTCCATCTGGACTTATCTCAAAGAGATCGAAGGTCAGCCCTTGCCAGAGGGATTGATATCGACTGAAGATTTTGAATTGAAGCCCGAAAAGCTCGGTAAGCCGTTGGTCTTCCGCAGCTTTATTGAGGGTGCAGGTTCTCATGCTATCGGTGTTGGTTTTCCGCAGGGCATCCATGCCGCGTTTGATGCCGCTCAATCGCGCTGGGTATTGATTTGGAAGGGGCGATTCCTGGATGCCATGAGCAACTGGCAAAGCCGTGAGATGGTGCCGATCAAGCCACTCGGCACTAAGATCAAGACACTGCCAGTGGAGCCTGGAGCGCGTGAGTTCATGGGCTACAAAATCGATGGACAAGGTGTGCCGACTTTCCTCTATCAGAGCGATGGTCAATCCGTCGAGGACACGCTGCGTCCGACGCTGAATGGCAAGAGTTTCGAACGCACGATCAAGACTAACGGCGAAGTAAAGAAGGAGGTGCTGTCATGGTAAAACCAGTTCTCAGTTTTCAATTTCTGGCGGCACTGTGCTCGAGCGCGATTCTTCTGGCCCAGGACTCGTCTGAGTATTACCGCACCCTCAGCTATGAGCTGCCAAAGGGCATAAACATGGAGGCTAGCGGTCTAGCCGTGATGCCTGATGGCAAGCTCGCTGTATCGATTCGTAAAGGCGAAGTGTGGATCATTCAGAATCCATCCGCTGAGCCACCGACTGCGGAAAACCTCGGCTACAAGCTGTTTGCCAAAGGCATGCATGAGATCCTCGGCCTAGCCTGGCATGAGGGCGCGTTGTATGTGACTCAGCGCTCCGAAGTGACACGACTGCGTGACGCAGATAACGACGGCACTGCAGATGAGTATCTCTGTGTGGCTCATGGATGGGGCGTCTCAGGAGCCTACCACGAGTATGCTTATGGACCGGTCTTTGATCGTGATGGAAATATGCATAACACGCTCAATTGCAGCATGGGCAAGAAGTGGGATGGGGCAGGGGATGAAGCCAAGCATACGATCTGGCGTGGGTGGTCGGTGATGACTCCGAAAGGCAGCACGAAGGCCGTGGGATATAGTGCTGGTTTTCGCAGCCCGTGCGGCATCGGCCTGAATGCAGAGGGCGACATCTTTGGCACGGATCAGCAGGGCAACTGGACGCCGACGAGTCCCATCATGCACATTCGCAAAGGTGCCTTCTTTGGTCATGCGGAGTCGCTGATCGACGCAAAGCGCGCTGACTCTCCCGTGAAGCCTCCTGCCAAAGTGCTCGATGGAATCACGGTGGCCGAGGCCGTGACTAAGGTTCCCGGTTACTGCCTGCCTGCCGTGTGGCTGCCGTATGTGAAATTTGGTCAAAGCACCACCGGTCTGCGCTGTGATCTGAC
>JBEBGU010000417.1:0-4575 GCA_040081325.1 Prosthecobacter sp. | reverse complement strand
AAGAGTTGGTCGCAGCGCGGTTACAACCCGTCGCGGCCTCGGCGTCACATCCATCATCCGTTGCTCGCTGGTCTTGCACGGTTGGTTGCGCAGCGGTCCCGCAGGCGCGGGACGGGTTCGGCTCGCGGGGTGGTGCCGTTTTTGCAGGAGGCTCGCTCGTTGATGCCTGAGGACTGGAAGCTGCGCACGGTGCGCGCCGACAGCGGCTTCTTTGATCAAGCTTTGTGCGGCTACCTTGGAGGAGCGCTCGCTGCCCTACATCATCGTAGCGCGCATGACGCGCACGCTCAAAGCGAGCGTGGCTTCCATCAAGGACTGGACGCCCGTAGATGAGCGCTACAGCACGGCGAGTCTTCACCTCAAACTTCACGGTTGGAGCAAAAGGAGCGACGGTTCGTGGTCATCAGTGAGCTGGAGCGCGAGGGCAAAAGCACGGTGGGTCGCAGGCTCATTGAGGTGCCCGGCTACACCTATCGAGTTTTCGTTACCAACCGCGAGGAAGATCTCGTGGAATTATGGCGCGACTACAACCAGCGCGCATGCATCGAGCAGCGCATTGAGGAGTTGAAGAACGACCTAGCCGCGGACGGCTTTTACACGAAGCAGTTCTATGCGACGGAAGCCGCATTCTGGAGTGTGCTCTTCGCGTTCAACCTGCTGAGCCTCTACCAAAAGGCCATCGGCACCCGCAGCGAGAAGCACGATCAGCGTCCTGCGACGCTACGCGGCCGAGTGTTCCTCGGCGGAGCGATCTTGGGCAGCCGAGCGAGGAAGCCCGTGCTCTACATCCGCGCAAAGCTGGGGTGGTACTGATAAGCACAAACCCTTGATCGATAAGCTCTTGTAATGTCGAAACCGAACTTCGCCGAAGTTGCCTCCTGAGCACTTGCCACTGCTAGACAATGAACTCAAAAAACGCTGCTTTCTTCGGAATCCGGGTTAAACCCGCGCATCTCGTATCTGTTCATCCCTGGCGTTGACATCCCGCCGAGCGCTAGAATAATGCGCCCCACGCATGACTCCCACATCGCGATCTCTTTTACTCCGTCTGACCGCATTGGTTCTGACTGCTACGACCTTGGTTTCTTGCTCCTCGACGACTGTCGGTGAGGGGGCAAGTATCTCGAAGGTGAAATACTACCACCTCGTGCCCGACAAGCCGATCATTTCGATGGAGCCAGCGCTCAATTTCGAGCGTGATCACCTGCTTTATGGGGCGACGACGAAGGCCGAGGTGATAAACCGGGGCGGCCACTACTACACCATCTTCTGGAAAGCCCAGGACCGCACGCAGCCAGTCACGGTGCGCTTCGAGTATCGCCAGGCAAACAGTGGGCTGACCAATAAGGTGTTGCAGGAAGAAGTGACTGAACTGGGCAGGTCGAATACGGCACACTTCCAGGTCACAGGAGATGAATACAATAAGGATGGTCGCGTCACAGCTTGGCGCGTTTCTGTGATGCGTGGAAACGAGGAGCTTGTCAGCAAAGCCTCCTTTCTCTGGAACTGACCGCCCGCTGATCCGCCCCATGAAACCCACGGCCCCCGCCTGCACTCACGCTGCCCGAAAGTGCGTGAGGATGCATCCGGTCGGTGTGCTGGCGCGAATCCATTCTTGAACCCCTCTTCCTGTGCCTGCTCCCACCACCATTTTAGTCGGCCAGATTGGCAAAGTCTTCTGGTTGCGTGTGGAGGGGCGCGGGACTTTTCAAGACTCCGTGCAAGTTAAGCGGGCCTTTCAATCAGTGATCGCTGTGGGCACTCGTGATCTAGTCGTCGATCTGGAGCGCTGCCCGATGATGGACTCCACTTTTCTAGGCACGCTTACTGGAACGGCGCTCAATCTCATGGAGCATGGTGGTGGATCGCTCAGTGTGCTGAATGCGAATCAGCGCAATCAACAACTCCTCACTGAGCTAGGACTCGACCACATCCTGGATCTCGATGTCGCAGGCACGGCCTGGCCCAGCGAGCGCCGTGAGGCCTGTGCGCAGCTAGCCACTTGCGGGGAAAAGGGCGCTGACTGCAAGGAAGAGCAGACCAAGCATGTGCTCACGGCACACCAGACTTTGTCTGAAGTGAGCGGTGAGAATCAGGGACGCTTCCGTGATGTGATTCATTTTTTGGAAAAGGAACTCTCTCTCCCATCGGCTCTCGCAGCCTCCCCCTGACCGTATCACGCCGACGCCGATGGTGACTCCCCCCCCAGTCCCGTCATGAGAATGCGCAGCGTCCGCGTGAGATTGCCCCATGAACACTTTCTTGATCGTCATCATCGCGCTGCTTCTCTTAGCGGTGATTTTCCTGCTGCTGCGCACAAACAAAGCCAAGAACGAGGCCATCACTCGGCTCCTACACGAGGAGCAGGCCATCATCGAAGAAGAGCGGCGCATGTTCAGCTTCCTCCACGATCTGGGGGAGGCGATCTCACGTGAGGACAGTCACATGTCGATGTACCGACTCATCGTCGAAGGGGCGATGAAGGTGATGGAGAGCACCGGCGGAGTACTTTATTTGCTCGATAGTCACGAGCGCTCTCTCGTGCCGCGCTATCACTCGGAGCATTGCGTGCCGCTGGTGGACATCCCCGAGCGCATCGCCAACATGGCGCGCACAAATCACAGCTCGCTGCTCAGCTTTCTCCGTTTGCACTCACTCGCTTCCGCGGAGGGCCTGCCTGGTAATGTCTTTCAAAATCAGCGTGTGGAGATCATCGAGGATCTGCGTAAAGACGACCGACTCGGCGGCCATGGTGCGAATCGTCAATCCAATACAACAGTGATGATTGGGCCGCTGAGTTTTGGTCCGAAAAAGCTCGGCATCCTGGCTGTCACAGCACCAAAGGATAAGCGCACTTACAGCGCGAATGATTTCGAAGTTTTCAAGTCGCTCGTCGAGCAGTGCGCCTTTGCACTCGCGAATGCCATGGCGCATCAGGCCGCATCAGAGAAGAAGCAGATCGAGGCCGAACTGAAGAGTGCTAGCGACATCCAGCGCATCTTGCTCCCCGACAAAGCACCGCAGATACCCGGCTACGTCATCGCTGGGAAAAACATCCCCGCCCGTGTGCTTAGCGGAGACTACTTTGACTTCATCCCTCTGCCTGATGGTGGCTTGGGGGCTGTCATCGCCGACGTGTCAGGTAAAGGCACAGCCGCAGCCATCATCACCGCCATGTGCCGCAGCGTCTTGCGCTTCAGCACGCAGGTCAGCGCCTCACCCGCCGCCACCTTGGCCGTGGTGAATCGCCAGCTCTACCCGGACATTCACGAGGACATGTTTGTGACCATGATCTACCTCGTCATCCAGCCAGATGGTAGCCTCACACTCGCCCGCGCCGGGCACACCATGCCGCTCGTTTGGCGGAAAAAGACCGGCAAGGTCGAGACACTGCACAGCGGCGGACTCGCCGTGGGAATCGACAAAGGCTCCGTCTTCGAGCGTGTCACCAAAGACCTCAGTTTCCAGATGGAGACTGGCGACTGCCTGCTGCTTTTCACCGACGGCGTCAATGAAGCCCTCGACTCCAAAGGACTCGAATTCGGCGAAGAACGCATCCACGCCACCCTCTCCAGCATGGCTCCCCACGGGCCGCAGGCCGTGGTGGACGGCCTGATCACCGACGTGGACCGCTTTCTCAATGGCAAGCGCGGCCATGACGACATCACGCTCGTTGTTCTACAAAAGACCTGAACAAACCAAGCGCGCTGAACACATTCACGCCGCTTGATTGCCCCGCAGAAGGCGGCATACTCGCGCCCCTCATTTCCTTTTATCCCCCCGACTATGAACGAGCCTACAGACATTCTACCCGACGAAGCCAACGCTGAGCCAGTGGCAGAAACCACCGTGCTAGACCCTCTCGAAGCCGCACTGGCTGAGGCCAGCCAGTGGAAAGACCTCGCCTACCGCAATGCCGCCGAGCTGGACAACTTCCGCAAGCGCGCCGCTCGCGAGTCCCAAGAAGCCCGCGCTTATGCCAACGCCGATCTCATGCGCAGCCTCTTCCCCATCCTCGACAATTTTGAAATGGGTCTCGAAGCCGCCCGTAATGAGTCCGAAAAGTCCATGATCTTCATGGGCATGAGCATGGTTCAGCGTCAGATCGCCGACTTCCTCCGCGACATGGGAGTGATGGAAATCGAAGCTCTCGGCAAGCCCTTTGATCCCAATCTGCACGAAGCCCTATCTCAGGAAATCCGCCCCGACTTGGCAGAGGGCACCATCCTCCGCGTCAGTCGCCGTGGCTACAAACTCAAGGACCGCCTACTCCGCGCCGCTAGCGTCATCGTTTCTGCTCATCAGGCTGTCGCCGCCTAATTTCAAAAACTCAAATTTCAAAATCTCAGATCCCTCACGATGGCTGACAAACGCGATTATTATGAAGTACTGGGAGTCGCACGCGACGTCAGTGCTGACGACCTCAAAAAAGCCTACCGCAAACTCGCGGTCAAATTTCATCCTGACAAAAACCCGGGAGACAAAACCTCGGAGGACAAATTTAAAGAAGTCGGTGAAGCCTATGACATCCTGAGCGACGACCAAAAGCGCGCTGCCTACGACCGCTACGGTCAC
>JBEBGU010000416.1:0-4576 GCA_040081325.1 Prosthecobacter sp. | reverse complement strand
GGCGGCATCTATGATGCTTGGCGTCTGCCGGATGGCGGCATCGCCTATGCGCATCGTGGCGGACTGGCGGTGTTTGATGCGGCGAAGAAGCTCGTGCTGGAACACAAGGCGCGTGCTGGCAGCAAGGGCGCGGAGGCAAACAGTATCGCGGTGCTCGAAGGCGGGGCGCAGTTCGCACTCATGGACAGCGGCGTTTGTCAGATTCGCATCGTGGACCGTAGCGGAGCCGTCGTGCGCGACACATCGCTGCCCGATCTCAAAGACGATCCCCTGCATTTTCGCTATCGCATGATCCGCGCAGTGCCGGGTGAGAACGCCTTCTGGGTCGGCCAATACGGACGCAAAACGCTGCTCAAGGTCGAAACCAAGACCGGCAAACTTTTGCAAAGCATCGCACTCGATCCACTGCTGAAGCCCACGCCCACCGTGAAAAAAGCCTTTGCCATGTTGCAGCCGGGAGATGGATCGCTGTTCGTCGCCACATCCACCGGTTGTCAGTTGCTCCACATCGACGCGGCGGGCAAAACGAAGCACTGCTGGACCAAAGAGGACCTCGGTCTCTCCTGCCGCTATCTGCTCGGCATGGCGCAGTTGAACGACGGCCACGTCCTCATCGCATGCGGAGACTTCCATCTCAAAACCGCCGACGAAGGCCACGATCTCCTCGCTGAAATCACCACCGACGGTCAAGTCGTGTGGCGGCTTACGCGCGAGCAGTTGGTCGATCAAATCGAAGGCAGCGTCGAGAAAAGCACCGGTATGGAGGAGATGCGCATCACCAACGTCCACGCCTACGACAGCGAGCACCTCAGCGAATGCCTCAACGTGAAACGATGAAGCACTTCTTCTCCATCCTCTGCGTTCTCCCCTTCTCTGCGGTGCTGCCGCAGAGTGCGCCGCCACAAATCGCGCAGAGCTGCATCGAGTGCCACGACAAGGAGACCGCCAAAGGTAGTCTCGACTTCACTGCGCTGAAGTTTGATCTCACCGACCACGCCACCCGCGAGCGTTGGATTCGCATCCACGACCGAGTCGAGAAAGGTGAGATGCCGCCGAAGGCCGAAGATTTGCCTGCTGAGCAACGCGCCGCCTTGGTGAAGTCACTCGCCAGCTCGATTCATGCGGTGGATCACGCCGAAGTCGTCGCGCATGGTCGTGGCCCGCTGCGTCGGCTGAATCGCGATGAGTATGAGCAGAACCTTCGCGATGTCCTCCAGCTCCCGAGTCTCGACATCCGCGACATGCTGCCCGAGGACCGCGAGGGACATCACTTCAACAAGTGTGCCGAGACGCTCGACATGTCGCGCGTGCAACTCACAGCTTATCTCGATGCCGCCGAGGCTGCGCTGCGTGCGGCGATGGTCACCGGACCCAAGCCGCCGACAGCGACAAAGTTTCGGGCTGTTGGAACGAACCTCTTTCCGAGCAACGACACCTTCGGTGAGCGAGAGGCGATGTTCTTCGCGAAGAACAACCAGGCCATCACCATTGCCAAGGATGACGCGAAAAACGCCGCCAACGACGAGCAGATTGAGCTCGCGCTCTTTCGTTCCGCCAACTGGCCCTACTACGGCTACCCGAAAGGCTTCATCGCGAGGCTGCCCGGCGAATACAAGGTGCGCTTCTCCGCCCGCGCCGTGCTTCAACAACTCGGCCACAAACTCGTAGCGGCCACACAGCCAGTTCCGATGACCTTCCGTGCGCGCAAGCCCTCCGGCCCCGATGTCTCTGGCGATGTCCGCGCCACCGGAGGTATCATGGACGTGCCGCCGGAGAAAACGACTTTTGAAACGATCATCCGCCTGCTGCCCGGCGAGACTTTTGAATACAGCCTGCTCGGCCTGCCCGTACCGCTCGCACGCAATGTCAAAGGCGGCCCGCCAACCTATCGCTATCCGCCGTTCCCCGAAGGCGGTCAGCCTGGTGTCGCCTTTCAATGGCTCGAAGTCGAAGGCCCGATTTCATCTCAAACATGGCCGCCTGCGTCGCATCGCGTTTTGTTTGGCGATGAATCAAGCAGGGATGCCAAAGCGCTGTTGCGTCGCTTTGTGAAACTCGCCGCACGCGAACCCCTGCCAGAGGAGGTTCTGCAAAAATTCGATATACTCATTGAGAACCGTCTTGTTCAAAAGGCACCCTTCGCGGAGGCCATGCTGGCTGGTTACAAGGCGTTCCTCTGCTCAGGGCACTTCTTGTATCTGCGTGAGCCGGAACGTGCCGACGATCACTTCGCCATCGCCTCGCGTCTCTCGCATTTCCTCACCAACACCCGGCCCGATGCCACGCTGCACGATCTCGCAGCTCAAAATCAACTCCGCAACCCAGTCACACTCCGATGTGAGACCGAGCGTCTCATCTCCAGCAGCGGCTTTGAGCGCTTCATCCGCAGTTTCACCGATTACTGGCTCAATCTCCGCCACATCCGCCGCGACGAGCCTGACATACGGCTCTATCCCGAGTATCGCTTCGATGATTATCTCGTCGAAAGCATGGAGATGGAGACGCGCGCCTTCGTCACCGCGATGATTCGAGACAACCTGCCCGCCAAGGCGCTTGTGGATACCGATTTCATCTTCGCCAACGACCGGCTGGCAAAACACTATGCGCTCCAGCCACTCAGCGGCTCCGCGATGCGCAAGATCGTGCTGCCAAAGGAAAACTCGCACGGTGGATTGCTCACACAGGCAGCCATTTTGAAAGTCACAGCGAACGGCACCACCACCTCGCCCGTCGTGCGCGGTGCCTGGATCATGGAGCGTCTTATCGGCGAACCACCACCGCCGCCACCCGCCAGCGTGCCCGCCGTGGAGCCGGACATCCGCGGTGCGAAAACCATCCGTGATCTCCTAGCCCTGCACACGAAATCCAAATCGTGCGCCGCCTGTCATGCGCGATTCGATCCTGTGGGCCTCGCGTTGGAGAACTTCGACATCCTGGGCGGCTGGCGCACGCGCTATCGCGGACTGGAGGAAGGCGAACGCATCACCGGCATCGACCGCGCCGGCCATGATTTCGCTTACACGCTCGCCGCCAATGTCGATTCCAGCGGCAAGCTGCTTGATGGGCGCAGCTTCCAAAACATCCGCGATCTGAAAGCCCATCTGGCTGCCAATCCGCGACAACTCGCCCGCAATCTACTTCATCAACTCACGATCTACGCCACGGGAACGCCCGTGCGCTTCTCGGACCGCCCTGAGATCGAGTCGATGCTCGATGCATGTGCAAAGGACGGGTATCGCGTTGGCGATTTGTTTCATGCGCTGGTGCAGAGCCGCATCTTTCTTGGAGGACAGAAACCATGAACACCCCCCACATCGCCAAACACCTCCCACGCCGTCGCTTCCTGCGCGGTGCTGGTGTCATGCTGGCATTGCCGCTTCTGGAGTGCCTGATGCCGGTGTTTGCGCGTGGCGCAAAGCCGCTGACTCCGAAGCGCATGCTGCTGATCTCGAACAACCTCGGGGTGCTGCCGAAGCCGTTCTTTCCGCAGGGAACGGGGCGAGATTACGAACTGTCGCCTTATCTCTCGGCGCTCGCGGATTTTCGCGGTGACTTCACTGTGTTCAGCGGACTCTCGCATCCTGATGTGAATGGCGGTCACAGCACGGAGAACTGCTTCCTCACCGCTGCGCGCGGGCCGACGAAGAGCGGCTTTCGCAATCAAATCTCGCTCGACCAGTTCGCGGCGGAGAAGCTCGGTCAGGTGACGCGATTCCCGACGCTGAACCTCGGCGTGAACATCGACAAGGCGAACCGTAGCCTCTCCTGGACGCGCGACGGCGTGCTACTGCCTGCGGAGGACAGCGCACCGGCTTTGTTTCAGAAGATGTTCGTTCAGGGCGATCCCGCCGCCGTGCAAAAGCAGCTCCATCGCCTCGAAGAACGCGGCAGTATTCTCGACACGCTGCTCGATGACACGAAGCAGTTCAGCCGCAGCCTCGGCAGCGATGACAAGGCGCGGCTCGATCAATACCTGACATCCGTGCGCGAGGTGGAGGAGCGTCTGCTCACTGCACGTGAATGGGAACTCAAGCCCAAGCCTGCAACGCAGCAGCCTCCGCCCGCCGATATTCAGGACAAGAAGCTCTTTTTTGAAAAGTTCGACCTCATGCTCGCCATGGCGCAGCTCGCTCTGGAGTCTGACAGCACGCGCATCGTCACGCTGATGGTCGATGCCTTTGCGACACCTGTTTTTAAACTGCATCCCGATCAAAACACCACCGACGGCTACCACAACCTCAGCCACCACGGCCAGGCCGTCGAAAAAGTAAAACAACTCGAAGACGCCGACCGCCAGCAGATGGCCCTGCTGCACAAGCTTCTGCAAAACCTCGCCACGAAACCCGATGGCGATGCACGCCTGCTCGACCGCACGATGATCCTCTACGGCAGCAACATGGGCGATGCGAACACGCACGATAACACCAACCTCCCCATCCTCCTCGCCGGCGGCGGCTTCAAACACGGCCAGCACCTTGCCTTCAAGCGCGATGCCAACACACCGCTGAGCAACCTCTTCGTCACCATGCTCCATCAGATGGGCGCGGAAGCGGATGCATTTGGATCAAGCACCGGA
>JBEBGU010000415.1:0-4579 GCA_040081325.1 Prosthecobacter sp. | reverse complement strand
GTGGAAACCGCGACTCGTCATTCTGAATGGCGATGGATCGGTGCAGATCGAGCTGATGACTGCTCTCGATTATTCGGCGGGGCATGTGACCATGCTCGCGGCTCTTCCTGACGGACGAATCTGCGCGGGAGGAGATTTTGAATTCGTCTGGGATGACGGGAGCTTACATCGTCGAAGGAGCCTCGCACGCATCTCCGGCACGCCCCAGACCTACCAGCGGCTCGAAGTCAGTGCCTCCGGTCGCGTGATCACTTGGTCACGGCGCTTGCTGGCGGCGCGAGTCGAGGAAGTGGTCTTTGAAGTCGCCGACTCTAACGGCAACTGGTTGCCTCTCGGTCCAGCGACACGCATCGGAACCACCGACGACTGGGCCAAGACTGGCCTGAGTCTCCCGCCTGGCCAACGTCAGATCCGCGCACGCAGCAGAGCAGCCGGTGGCGGAGGCTCCTGGCATCAGTTCACTTCCTGGGCAGACGTTCCTGAGACGACACCTTACGGCGACTGGCAGGAAGCACGCTACGGCATACGATCCGGTGATGCTCTCAGCGCCGCCGCATGGGCCACCGGAAATGACATCGGTGAACCAAACCTCCTCATTTACGCTTTCGACGGCATCCCTCGTCAACTGTGGCCACAAGCTATCACCCTCACTGGCGGCGTAAACGCCTATCAGTTCCCACTCAACGTCGGCGCTGCAGATGTGATAGTCACCGTGCAGACTGCTAGCAATCTCACTGGGATATGGACAGACATCGCTCACCGCATAGGCAACGCCGTCTTCACGGCCCTTGTCCCTGGCATCACACTCAACGAGAGCGGCGGCATGGTCACTATCTCGACATCGGGCGTTGCAGCGCCAACTCAGTTTTATCGCCTCAGCCTGCGCCTAGTGGCACCGTGACATGATCGGGTCGTCCTGACGGGATTGCGCCCCACAGGGTTCCTATACCACCGGACATGCGGGTCTGCATACGGAGGTTGCATCGAGACCAGAAGATGAATGGCGTCTTGATCTACAGCTTAATGACTTCATCAAGTCAATGTATAGCAACCATTGATTGGCACATTCAACCCACCAGAGCTTCACGCAGAGAGGCCAGCTCTTCAGTGAGCGCCTCCTCTGAGGGATCATTGAGCGTGCTGGCGACGACGCTGCGCATGATCTCGCGGAAGCGCTTCCGCAATCGGGAGATGGCCTGGCGCACGGAATCGTGACTCATGCCGAGTCGTGAAGCCAGCTCAGCATCACTGCCTGATCCCGCCTGGGTGGGATCGAGTCTGGGGCGCAGTAGCTGAAACAGATCTCCCTTTCCAGAGGCCGCTTGCTCCTTCTCAAGTTGGATGACGGACGCCTCGATGATCTGCAACGCGCACTGTTTCTGATACAATGATTCAGGTGTGCGATGATCCGCCGGATCAATGGTCATCTCATCCTCTGCATGTGAGGCCTCGATGGACATGACCTCACGCCCGCCACCACGTTTGAGCGCGCCTGCCTGACGGTGCCAGTGGCGGATGTGGCGGCCAAAAGCGGTGAGCAGATAGTTGCGGAGTTTACCGAGATTTTCGTCGGCATTGGAGAACAGATCTTTGTCCAAAATGAAGGCGAAGAAACCCTGGGTCACATCTTCCGCATCCGCAGGACTCAGGCCCTGATAGCGCGCGTAGGAGTAGATTGGCCGCCAGTAGATGTGGCAGAGTTCATCAAGCGCGAGCCTGCTTTCTTTGAGGTCACCTTGCTGCCGCAGTGAGACGACGACGCTCCATCGTGTATCTGGGAAAGCTCCGTGTTGTGTTCTCATCTTGTCGGCAATTTAGGGATTAGATCGTGAACTGATGCAAGTGAACTTAGAGGGGGGGGATGATTGTACTGAAAGTCGGTCACAAGTCCGCACAAGTTGCATACTATCTATTCTCTATGAGCAGCCAGAGTCCTCAATCCACACCACAAGAGCCGCCATCTGAATCGGCTAAGCAGGGTGCTCTGGATGGCCTGAATCCGATGGGACTCATGGATGCAGTGATATCTGAGGATGATCATGAATGGCAGCCACCGAAGCCAGAGGATCTGGAACTCTTGGTGGATGGCTACGAGCATTTCTCATTCATCGACCGCGGCGGTATGGGCGCGGTGTATGCAGCGACGCAGAAGTCTCTTTCACGGCGAGTGGCAATCAAAGTCTTGGCTCCTGAACTCAGTGATGATGCGGACTTCGTGCGTCTCTTTGAGCGTGAAGGAAAGATGCTGGGGCAGCTACAGCATCCACAAATCGTGACTGTTTATGAGTCCGGTCGAACTCGTGAGGGACATTTATTTTTGGTCATGGAGTATGTCCATGGTAAGACACTGCTGGAGCATCTGCGTGAGAGGCGGCCTACTGTCATCAAGGCTCTCGACTACACGGCACAGGTCTGTGATGCGCTGATCTATGCCCACGGGCGAGGGGTGATGCATCTGGACATCAAGCCTGGAAACATTCTGATCGACGAGCGTGATCTCGTGCGTGTTGCCGACTTTGGCCTCTCGCGGGGCATGCAAATCGCGCATCATGAAACGACCAGTCAGCGCTCGCGCGGCTTTCTCGGCACTGTGGGCTATGCCTCGCCTGAGCAGCGGCGTAAGGATGGGCAGGTGGATCATCGCTCAGACATCTACAGCCTTGGCGTGACACTGTATGAAATGCTCACGGGTTTGCTTCCTGTGGGCGTCTTCGATTTACCGTCGAAGAAAGTGGGCTCGGCTGCGCACATCGACAAAATTGTGCTGCGCGCTATGCGCGAAAAAGCAGAAGACCGCTACCTGACGGTGGGAGAAATGCGCAGTGCCATCGCTCACTCCATGCTACGCCTCGGTCAGCCTTTGGTTCAGCGCGCCATCATTAGCCGCCCGATGGTATCTATGGTGACTTGCGTGATGGTTGGCATGGGACTCATTTTCCTTCTCGGCTCGATCAGTGATCAGATGAACTCAATAGGCCTAGCAGCAGCGTCCGCACAGCTTGCTGAGTCCAAGGCAGCCTTGACGCCACTGGATGAAAATTGGGCCGTCATTCGGCAAAAAACACGCTGGCAGTCCATCGAAGGCATTCTCGGCAGACACCCTGGGTGGATGCTTGCGGAAATTCACTCCGAGGCTGAGCAGGAGTTCATTTCCAAACTGATTCGCGACCATGATATTAAACAATCACTCTGGCTCGGAGCCAGCATCACCCCGACCGAGACTGTCGAAAAAGTCGCCTGGCTTAGCGGTGCCGCCATGGATTACCAGGCATGGATGCCCGCCGCACTACAGCCGCCCGTGATCATTACCGAGATCCAAGCGAAGAATGGAAACACCTTCAAAACCGCCGACGGGCAAACACCTGACTGGATTGAGGTTTTTAATCCTGCCACTGTCCCGGCGGATCTGACGGGCTATCACCTGCATCACTTTTTTGGCGGGCCATCCATGGGTGAGTATGTGCTCCAGGGCTGGGCGACTCCGGGTGCTGTTCCTGAAAAAATGTCATTGATCCTTCAGCCTGGCGAATACCGAATCGTCGGCTGTAGTCCACGCCTGAGTAACGCCTCAGGTATCATGCACTTTGGGCTGAGCTTAGAGGGTTCTGCCGGGCGTGTGGAATGGATTAGTCCCCAGGGCTTCACTTGTCAGCGCTTTGCCGAGCAATGGAGCAGTTTCACCCAGGATGGCTCCATCGGGCTTTCGCCAGATGGAAAAGAGTGGGGCTGGTGCCACGAGCCAACGCCGGGCAAACCCAACACAGCTCTCAAAGCCCCATTTCCTGCACCCACGACCACTTCGCCAGCGAAGTTTCGTGTGGTGGCCTTACCCGAGTTCGGATCTAAATGGGCGCGCTGCCCCACAGGAATCCCCAGCTCCATCTTGCTTCGCCGGGTAAAGGAGTAGCCGGATACCACGAACGATCTCAGACCAAATTTCCCGCTTGCCAGACTCCCATCACCCACTACTGTCGCCCCCCCTTACCCAGATAATCTGGATTTAAAAAGACCGCCCCAAGCCGATGAACAAGCTGCCCTAGTCGTCAAAGACACGCCGATCCTCATCAACATGGTTTCCAAGCGCGTCAAACAACTCACCTCTGGTCGTGCCCCACTCGTCGAGCGTCGCCCTGGTATGCGTGAGGCTGACATCGCCCTCCTGGAAATCATCCAGGGTAAGATCAAAGCTCAGTTTCTCGACGCCTAACGCCTCAGCGGGCGGCCCCTAGCGCCTCAGCGGGCGGCATTAAAAAACCGCCGCTCCATGACTGACGAAATCGCCACCAACCGCAAAGCGCTCCGGGATTATCATATCCTCGAACGATACGAATGCGGCGTCGAACTCCGAGGCACGGAGGTCAAATCCATCCGCCAAGGCAAACTCAATATCAGTGATGCCTTTGCCCGCGTCGAGCGTGGTCAGGTCTGGCTTTATAACATGGACATCCAGACCTACGACAAAGCCAGCTACGATCAGCACGAGCCGCGCCGCACCCGCCGCCTGCTATTGCACAAGCGTGAGATCCTAAAGCTGTTTGGTTTTACCCAGATCAAAGGTCATTCACTGCCCATCCTACGC
>JBEBGU010000414.1:0-4581 GCA_040081325.1 Prosthecobacter sp. | reverse complement strand
CCGCGACAATGGGACGCGGGCGGCCCTGCGGATCGATCCAGTTGGTGTTCTGCTCGATGCCGAGATGATGAAACACCGTGGCGGCGAGATCGCCGGGGGCGACGCGGCGGCTGTCGATGTCGCCGCCCTGGCGGTCCGTGCTTCCGATGACTTGGCCGTGCTTCATTCCGCCACCGGCGACGACCATGGACATCACGCGCGGCCAGTGATCGCGTCCGGCATTCTTGTTGATCGTTGGGCTGCGGCCAAACTCGCCCATCATGAGGATGAGCGTGCTGTCGAGCAAACCGCGGTCTTCGAGATCGGTGACGATGGCGTGCAGCGTGCGGTCCACACTCGGCAGCAGCGGCGTGAGGCCCTTTTTGATGCCGCCCCACTTCACTTCATCGCCATGATGGTCAAAGTAACCCCAGGCTCCGCTCACGGTGACAAAAGTGGAGCCAGCTTCGACGAGACGACGTGCCAGCAGCGCCTTCTCGCCAATGCTGTCGCGGCCATAGCGGTCGCGCATCGCCGGCGTTTCGGCATCAAGATTGAAGGCGCGTTGCGCGTTGCCGGTCATGAGCACCTCGTAAGCCTGCTGCGTGTAGCGATCCGCGGCGGCGATTTGCGCATTGCCATCGACGCTGCGCTTCCAGTCGTCCATTTGCGCGAGCAAATCACGGCGATTGCCGAGTCGCTCGATGGTCAGGCCTTCGGAGAGTTTGAGGCGGCCGGACAAATCCTTGCCGCTGACAGGTTCAAAGTCGCCACCCATGTGCCCCGCGCCCCAGATGTCGGCAGGCAGCGAGTCCGCCAGCGCGACGTAACCTGGAATGCCCGGCGCGTTAGCTCCGCGAAACTTCGCCGCGATGGAGCCCATCGACGGCCAGCCGCCGCCATCACGACCATCATTCGTGCGCTTGGCGAGCGGATTACAGGCCTGCATGGTGATCGGCGTGTGATTGCTGGCGCTGCAATCAACCGAGCGGATCAGCGTGAGCTTGTCCATGATCTTCGCCGTGAGCGGCAAGTGCTCGCAGACATGAATGCCGGGCACTTTGGTCGAGATATGTCCGAAGGGGCCGCGAATCTCGCTCGGCGCGTCCGGTTTCGGGTCCCACATGTCGATGTGACTCGGCCCACCGGACAGCCAGAAGAGGATCACGTTCGTCTTGCTCTTCGCCTGCCCGGTTGCGGCTGCCAACGCCTGCGTTTGGAGCAGCGAAGGCATCGAAATGCCCGCCAAGCCCACGAGTCCAGTCTGAAGAAAACCGCGCCGTGTGGAGCCGACGCGCATCAGATCTCCGCGAGCGGGACTGAAGGCCTGAGTGATGGAGGCAGTCTTGGGGTTCATGCGCGTGGCGTTGAGTTGTTCCCAAACCTACGCCACCACATCGCCTGACTTGCCGAGCGACTCAAAAGAGTCAGGGCTTGGCCGCCGGAAACAGCGCTTGCATCGCACGCACGGTTTGATCAGCGAGGCTCCCCATGGGAATCGAACCCATGTCGTCGAAAAAGCAGTTTCTTAGCAGACGGACGGCATCTACCTGTGCGCTTTTCGGCCCACAGGTTTCTATATCAAACAAGCCTGCCATGTCTTTCGGGTGATCCCCGATGATGCCAAATCAAACAGCGACTCCTTCGATGAAATCAAACACACACCTTGCCATTCTCATGCTGCTGTTCATGCCCGTCGGGCTCCTGGCGGAAGAGAAGCCCGTTCGCGTCGCGATTTTTGATGGCGATGGCGTTGGCCCGAGTGCCTTGCCATCGAGAAAGCTAAAGACCATCCGTTTCAGATCACCCGAATCACCGCAGTAGAGATTCAAAGCGGCAAGTTGGCGGAGGTGGATGTTCTCGTGCATCCCGGTGGCAGCGGCGGAGGGCAGGGAAAAGCGCTCGGTGAAAACGGGCGCAAGGCCGTGCGTGATTTTGTGCATCAGGGCGGCGGCTACCTCGGTGTCTGTGGCGGAGCCTATCTGGCGACGAACGACTACGAGTGGTCGCTGAACCTCATCGACGCCAAGGTCGTGGACAAACGCCACTGGGCACGCGGCAACGGCCCGGTGCAGTTGCAGCTCTCGCCGACAGGATCGACCTTCTTCCGCCACGCCGAGCCCGAACTGACGATCCAATACGCTCAAGGTCCGCTGCTCGCCCGCCCCGAGTGGGACGACCCCGACGTGCCGAACTACGAGAGCCTGGCCATCTTCAAAACCGAGATCGCCCTGAAAGGTGCCCCGCAAGGCGTCATGGCCCGAACCTCCGCCGCCGTGCGTGCTCAATACGGCAAGGGCCGCGTCTTCTGCTTCAGCCCGCACCCCGAACTCACCGAAGGCTTGCACCACCTGATCTCGCTCACGGTTCGCTGGGCAGCCGGGAAGGAATGATGAGCGGACGTTCCCGCCTCCGTCACGCCCAAGCCTACGCCGCACATCGCCTGACTTGCCTCGCGACTCAAAAGAGTCAGGGCTTGGCTGCTGGAAACAGCGCCTGCATCGCACGCACCGTTTGATCGACGAGAATCTGCCCGCCCTCGGGGCCGACTTTGTTCACGTGCGGCAGGCCGCTGTAGCTGCCGCCTTCGATGGCGAGCGCGGTGGGCAGATACATGCCGCAGCCATTCGTGAGCTGCAGCACAAAGGTCTGCTGCGCGGGGCTGCGGGCCTTCATCTGGATGCCCCAGTCGAGATACAGCTCAAAGGTGTTCGTGGTGATGGCGATGTCGCCGAGGCGCAGGACGTGCAGCTCCATGTCGTAGGGCGGCAATTTGTCGGCTTCCTCGAAGCGCTTCACGATGCCTTTTTCGAGCGCGAGCATCGTGATGACACGGTTGTCCGGTTTCTCGACGACGCTGTATTGCGCGATGTTCTTTTTCGCGTCCTTATACTCGCGTTCAAGGATCTTGCGCGGCGGCAGCGGCAGATCTTCGACGATGTGACCGAAGGGCGCATCGGTGCGGATGTCGGCCTTTGCGGCATCGACCGTGTCCAAAACGGCGTTGCTGATGCGCCGACCGAGTTCCTGCTGCCGCGTGAGGCCGCGCAGCTTGATCATGCGCGCCTCGGCGTCCTTGCGATACTGCGGGTGCGGCGATTGATCGCCCGCTGCGCTGCACCAGCCGAGCACGGTGAGGTCAGGCATGTTCAATTTGGCCTTCAACTGCTCGCGTGCGTCATGCCAGAAGTCGGCGTTGAGCGCGCTGCGGCTCTCCACTTCCTGTGATGGGCAAGCGACATTGATCGCGACGGCTTGGAGCTGCTTGTCGGCATTCCAGAAGAACAACGTCTCGATTCCCGAGTCGGAACCGGCCTCCAGGTGACGAAAGCGCGCGTCGTTCGTCTTCGCATACATCTGCGCGTGGCCATCCGCGAAAACGGAGCGGCGATTCTCGCCGATCTGCGCAAAACCGAGCGTCCAGCTCACACCGCCGGGCTTGCGGTTCTTCCACGCCTGCGCGGCGGCCTGTGACATTCGCTCGATGAGAAACGCGGTGTATTCCGCCGGCTGCATGACACCTTCCTTCGGGATCGGATAAGTGATCAGCGTCTCCTCGGGAATCTCCGAGGTCACCGGCGCGGTGTGCGTGTGTGTGGCGGAGACGATGACCTTCCGGACATCGAAGTCCGGCAGAAGCGGCTTCAGATGCTGACGGAACTTCGCGAGTACCGAGTGATGAATGCCCACAAGGTCGCAGGAGATGAAAATACTCTGATCGATCGGCTTGCCGCCTTCAAGCGACTCAATCGCCACCGCAGCGGCAATGATTGGTGCTTCCACACTTTGCGAAATGCGCGTCCCAAACTGCCCCGCGAGCGCCACCGGTTTGTCCGGCGTGATGCTAACCGTAGCTGAGCCGATGCGGAGTTCGGCGGCTTGCAGTGATGTGGTGATGAGCAGGCAGAGAATGAGATGCTTCATAATGATTCTTCAGAATCAAACGGCTGACGAAGGACATTTGATCAGAGCAGACGAGAACGAGCGTAGAGGGTTCCGATCATGAAACACATCCTTCTCGCAGTTCTGTTGCCTTGCCTCCTTCTCCAAGCTGCAGACACACTTCGCCAAGTCGGAGCGGCCTCGTTGGACATTACGCCGGATTATCCTGTGCGGCTCAGCGGCTACGGGAATAGGCGTTTGCCGAACACGGGCGTCTCACAGCACATCTTTGCCAAAGCACTGGCGATCGGCAGTGATGAGGAAGGTCCTGCGGTACTAGTGACAGTTGATAACTGCGGTGTGCCTGGCTCGATGCGTGATGAGGTGCTGCGTCGGCTCGCGATGAAATCCAAAGTGAGTAGTGAACGCTTCGCCATCTGCTCCAGCCACACGCATTGCGCGCCGATGCTCATTGGCATTTTGCCGAATCTTTTCGGCATGGATATTCCGGCGGAGCATCTGCCTGCTATCGAGCGCTACACGCGCGAACTCACGGACAACATCGAGAAGGTCGTGCTCGCGGCATTGGTAGATCGTAAGCCATCGACACTCGCGTGGGGTATCGGCAAAACCAACTTTGCCGGTATACAGGAAAAAGTAAAAGCTCACATGCGCCGCGACGACCAACATCACGGCGCCGGTTTCGATCTGCGGCGCGCG
>JBEBGU010000413.1:0-4598 GCA_040081325.1 Prosthecobacter sp. | reverse complement strand
GAACCAGAAGCTTACCTTCCGTGAAACGAACCTGTACAAGGTGGACTACGAGGGCGATGCCGCCGCTGTGGAGGCCTTTGTGCGGCAGGTTCTACTCGATCCGATCAGCCAGGAGATTCGTGAAGGCGGTGCGTCGGCTTTTGAGAAATCCAGCTTCGTGCTCGAATACGGCATGAAGGGCGGCGCGCTGGATTTGGAAAAGGAAACCATCCTCGGCTACTTCCGCTCGCTGCAAAACCCCGGCTTCACTCTGACCAAGCTGACCCTGCGGAAGCGCGTCTATGTCTTCGGCACCGCAGCCAGCGAGGCTCCTTTCGTCCGTGACATCTGCAATCCAGCGATCCACACCTGGGAAGTGAAGCGCGCTGCTTAGTCGTAACCTTGGCTTTCTAGCCAGGGTTCTTGAATAAAGTCGGCCCACAAACTGCACAGGCTAGAAAGCCCGTGCTACGAGCTTGTGAAATTTTTCACAAAATCGGGTTGCCGCTATCCTTCCGGCTCCGATACTCGTTCTGAATTCGTCTTTCTGTCCTCATGCCTGCCCCCGACGCCCCCCCTGCTCCTGCCGCTCCACCCACAACCGTGGATATGGTCAATGTCCAAATCGATGGCGTTTGGCTCAAATTCCCCAAAGGCACACGCATGATCGAGGCCTGCAAACAGGCCAAGAAGGAGGTCCCGCACTACTGCTACCACCCCAAACTCTCGAGTCCAGGCAACTGCCGCATGTGCCTGGTGGAGATGGGCATGCCGCCGCGTCCGGCCCCTGGCACTGAGCCGGAAAAGGACGAGCATGGCATGCCGAAGATCGGCTGGATGCCGCGCGCGGTGATCGCTTGTGCGAACACGGTGGCTGAAGGTATGGGCATCCGTACGGATTCTGTTTTGACCCAGGAATGCCGCAAGGGTGTGATGGAGTTCCTGCTCATCAATCACCCGCTCGACTGCCCCATCTGCGATCAGGCTGGCGAGTGCCGACTCCAGGAATTCAGCGTCGAGCATGGTAAGGGTGAGAGCCGCTTCCGTGAGGACAAGGTGAAGAAGCCGAAGAACGTCGATATCGGGCCGCGCGTCCGTCTTGATGATGAGCGCTGCATCATGTGCAGCCGTTGCATTCGCTTCAGCGCTGAGATCGCTGATGATCCGGTGCTGGGCTTCACCGAGCGCGGCAGCCATACCACACTGGCAGTGCATCCGGGCAAGCGCCTGGAAAACAATTACTCGCTCAACACGGTGGACATCTGCCCGGTGGGTGCGCTGACTTCGAATGACTTCCGCTTCCAACAGCGCGTCTGGTTCTTGAGCGAAACGAACAGCATCTGCACGGGCTGTAGTCGCGGTTGCAACATGGAGATCGGTGCTCGTGGCGACACGGTTTATCGTCAGACTCCGCGTGAAAATAACGATGTAAACTCGACATGGATGTGTGACCAGGGCCGTCTCGATTTCCATTTTGTGAACAGTGAACTGCGCCTCACTGACCCAATGCTGAAAGTGGGAGGTAAACATGAAGCGACGACCTGGAAGAAAGCCATTCAAGCCGTGGCGGCTGGGCTTGTCGGCGTGAAGGGCGAAGAGATCGCCATCATCGCCAGCGCGCGCATGACGAACGAAGAATTGTTCTTTGTGAAGCATCTCGCCAAGACACTGGGCACTGAGAATGTCGATGTCATCCCGCGCACTGGCGGAGCGGACAATTATCTTCGTGCTGACGATCTGAATCCAAACTCAAATGGCGCGCGCCAGATTCTCGGCAGTGAGCCAGGATCGAAGCTCGCAGGCATCACTGAGCTGATGAGCCGTGGTCGCCTGCGCGCCGTGATCGCTTTGGGAGAAAACTTGCTCAAGGTCGGCTTCGAGCGCCGTGATCTTGAGAAGGTCAGCTTCCTCACCACGCTGCACATTTTGGCGAATGCCAGTGCCGAGCTTTCGCACGTTGTTTTGCCAGGCAATGCCTATGCCGAAAAACGCGGCAGCATGATCAATGTCACGGGTCGCCTGCAACGCCTGAACAAAGCGGTGAATACCCCCGGCAACGCCCGCGACACCTGGGAAATCCTGCGTGATCTCATCGTCGAAATTGGTGGATCAAACGGCCTCTACAGTGTGGAAGATGTCTTCAAACGCATCACCACTGAAGTGCCTGCGCTTGCTGGACTGAGCTTTGCCAAGATCGGTGATCTCGGCCTGCAAGTCATCGAGACCAGCGAGACGATCCCCTTGCTGGAGCGCGAAAAAGAGCGCAAGGCGAAGGGCATCATTGTTGGGTAATCCTGTCTTGATGCCCGGCAGGCATGAGAGCCATAGCGAGAAGTGATGGATGAGATGAGGGGTGGGGTCGTTATAGTTTGGGCAACATTCAAACCATGACCTCTTCTCACGACGTTATCATCATTGGCGGTGGCCCTGCGGGCACCAGCACGGCGGCTATTTTGGCGGAACACGGGCACAAAGTGCTGGTCATCGAGCGAGCCAAGTTTCCGCGCTACCACGTGGGCGAGTCGCTGATTCCATTCACCTTTGGTCCGCTGGAGCGGCTCGGGATGATCCCGAAGATGAAGGCCTCTCACTTCACAAAAAAATACAGCGTGAGCTTTGTGCAGCCAGACGGCCGCCGCTCGCAGCCATTCTATTTTCATACGCGCTACGACAAAGAAACCGTGGCGCAAACATGGCAGGTGATGCGGTCAGAGTTTGACCAGATGCTGATGGACAATGCCCGCGAAAAAGGTGCCGAAGTGCGTGAGGAAACGACGGTGATACAACTCCTGAAAAACGACAGTGGCCGTGTCATCGGTGTCGAGGTGAAGAACAAGGACGGGCGCATGGAGCATCTGCACGCGGCGCTGGTCGTGGACGCCTCTGGCAAAGAAGCTTTTGCGTCAGTCCGACAAGGCTGGCGCATCGGCGACCCCTATCTGAACAAGGTCGCCATCTGGACATATTACAAAGGCTCCAAGCGCGCTGAGGGCATGGATGAGGGCGGCACAACGATCGCCTTTGTGCCGGAGAAAGGCTGGTTTTGGCATATCCCCATGCATGATGACATGGTCAGCGTCGGCGTGGTGGCTGAGGGCAAGTACCTGACTCGTGGCGGCGTGCGCGACATGAAGGAAATGTTCAAGCGTGAGATCGGTGAGAATGAGTGGATCAAAGAGCATCTCTCCACAGGCACCTGCACGGAGGAGTTTTGGATCACCAGTGAGTACTCAAAACACTCCAAGTATGGGGCATCCCCCGGACTGCTTTTAGTCGGTGATGCGTTCGCTTTTCTGGACCCGGTCTTTAGCAGCGGCGTCATGCTAGCGATCAAAAGCGGCGTGCTGGCTGCCGATGCGATCCATGAGGCGTTTCAGGCCAAGGATGTCTCGCCAGAGCGCTTTGCCGAATACGGTCAATTGATCCGCCAGGGCGTGGAGAATATGCGCAAGCTGATCTACGCCTTTTACGATCCAAACTTCTCCTTCAAAGACGTGGTGATGAAGCACCCAGATGCCGGTGCCGAAATCACCGACTGCCTATCTGGCGACATCAACAAGGACTACACCCAACTCTGGAGCCGCATCTCAGAGTTCGTGAAGCTGCCAGACGACCTGCCGTATGGTGTGCCGCTGGCTGCGTAGCGGCTACACCAAACGCAGACGAGTGAGATCTTGAGTATCGACCATGCCCACTGGTCGGCCCGCTGCATCGAGTACAACGAGATCATCGACACGCACTTTTTCCAGCGTGGCTAGCACTTCAGCCGCGAGTTTGTCAGCTTGGATACTGATGGGTTTCGCCGTCATGAATTGGGTCACCGGCAGATCGGCAATCGCGTGATCTTTTTGGAAAGCGCGCACGAAATCTCCATGGGTGAAAACACCCGCGAGAGTGCCATCAACATTCACCACGACCGCAGCACCACTTCGGGCACGGGTCATGGAGTGGAGCGCCTCCTGCACGGTCGTTTCGAGAGGAACGAGTGCCAGTTGATCACCCTGCCGCATGACGTCGGAAACTAGCGTCAGCAGCGCGCGGCCCAGAGAGCCGCCGGGGTGTAATTTGGCAAAGTCCTCGGTCTTAAATCCGCGAGCCTCCAGCAACACCATGGCGAGGGCATCACACAGAACCAACATGGCTGTGGTGCTTGAGGTGGGTGCCAAATTTAAGGGACAGGCTTCCTGAGTCACCTGCACGTCGAGCACGCAGTCCGCCTGTTTGGCCAGGGTGCTACTCACATCTCCCGTGATGGCGACAATGGGCAGTCCAAGGCGCTTTAAGTGAGGCAACAGATCCACGAGCTCCCCCGTTTCTCCGCTGTAGCTCAGCAGGATTGCCAAATCGCCGGGATCAATCACTCCGAGGTCGCCATGCAAGGCATCGCCGACATTCAGACAAACAGAGGTGGCACCGGTACTGTTGAGCGTGGCGGTCAGTTTGCGTCCGATGTTGCCGCTTTTGCCAACACCACAGACGATGAGCTTGCCACGATTGACTACGCAGTTAAGAAGCAGGTCGATCGCCTGAAAAAAGTCATCACCAACGCGCGAATGCAGGTTCTCCAGTTCTTCGATCTCAAGGCGGATGACGCGGCGTGCTTGGTCAGGGTAGTTCAT
>JBEBGU010000412.1:0-4623 GCA_040081325.1 Prosthecobacter sp. | reverse complement strand
CCACGGTGCCGTGGCCGAGACGGTAAGATCATAAGGCGGACTGTCCGCAGGGATCGTCACATCAGCCCCCAGCGTGCAATCAGCCAGTTGCAGCGTCACCGTCGCCACATTGCTCTTCAGACCAAGCGCATCACTCGCCGTGTAAGTGAAGCTGCCACCCGTAAACGTGGCAGGAGGCGTGAACACCAAGTCCGTGCCCACCTTGGCAACGGTGCCGACACTGGCAGCCAATGGAGATACGGCAGCGATGCTCAACGCATCGCCATCAGGATCGGCATCATTGCTGAGCACAGGAATCGTCACCTTGGCCGATGGCAGCGCCAGCACTGGTTCGCCCGTCGCGACCGGTGCGCGATTCAGTGTGGTGAAAGTCATGTTCGCTCCATTGGCGGCACCTTGAGCACCTGCAGCACGCACGCGGAAGTAGTATTTTGTATGCGGCAGCAGGCCGGTGACCACGACAGCTATATTGGTGAGCGTGTTCCCTGTGAGCATCCCAGGCGTGGCGGCGACACTGCTGCCATAGCTCGTCGTCGTGCCGTAGTCGAAGAACACGGTCCGCTCGGAGTTGTTGGCATTCACCTTTCCATTGAGCGTGGCTCCATCAAACGTGATACCCGTGGCTGCTACAGTGGTTACGGTTGGCGGGGTTGGCGGGGTGGAGTTACCTCCCACACCCTGACCTTGGATTCTGAAGTTGTACAGGCTCTCATCATTGTCGTCGTTGGCGATGCTCAAGGTGGCGCTGCGGATGCCAAGGGCGCTGGGGTCAAAGGTGATTTGGAGGGTAGTCTTCCCATTCAAAGCAACCAGAGGTGAGACGGGCTGAGTGGTGACCGTGAAGTCGGCGGCATGGGTGCCACCAATCACGACTTTGGGCGTGCCCGTCAGGTTCAACGCGGTGAGACCGGAACTGCTGATAGTGAAGGTGCGATCCACGTTGGCCGAGGTGAGGAGGCAGCTTCCAAAGTCCGTGTGATCGGCGGTATTCGGAGTCGTGTCACCCTTGGCGATTTCCACGTTGTTGCCGCTAATGGCGATCTCACGCAGCGGCATGCCATAGATCGCCAGAGAGTGCGACGCACTTTTCCCTGAACCTGCCAAACTGATAACTTTCCGGCCCGCCAGCACACTGGCACCTAAATCAACGTTCACCGCCGCAGGAGCTTTGCGCACCGTTGTCGTATTGTCTCCGATCTGGCCGTCGTCATTTTTGCCCCAGGCAGTCAGAGTGCCGTCCGAACACTGCGCGAGACAATAGAAGTAACCTCCTTCAATGGCTGTCACAGTCTTACCATATAGTGCGCTAATACCGCTGGCTGTATTTACCGCCACTGGAGCTGTTTTTCCGATGGATGAACCTATCGTATAATTTGCGTTGTCTCCGAGCTGGCCTGTACCGCGCTGCCCCCAAGAAGCCAACGTCCCGTCAGAACACAGACCCAAGCTATGATAGTTACCAGAAGCGAGAGCCACCACCGTCTTATCAAACAGTGAGCTGATCCCGCTGGCCATATTCACCTCCACCGGAGCAGGGCGAGAGATTGTCGTATTGTCACCAAGCTGCCCGTAGGCATTCCAACCCCAGGCCACTGGAGTGCCGTCTGAACACAATGCCAAACTGTGTTCACTACCCGCAGCGAGGGTCACTACAGTTTTGCCAGTCAATGCACTGGTACCGCTGACTGTATTTACGGCGACGGGAGCAAGACGGCTCGTTGTTGTGTTATCCCCGAGCTGCCCGTAGCCATTCGAACCCCAGGCCACCAGCTTGCCATCTGAACAAAGTGCCAAACTGTGAAAGTCGCCCGCAGAGATGGCTACTGCAGTCTTGCCAAACAACGCACTGGTGCCACTCACCACATTCACCAACACGGGCACTGAGCGATCAGTCGTCGTATTGTCGCCGAGTTGTCCATAGTGGTTGTCACCCCAGACCGCCAGTGTGCCGTCCGAGCACAACGCCGTGCTATGATCGTTGCCAGCCGAGAGTGCCACCACGGTCTTGCCAAAGAGGGCGCTAATGCCGACATCTGTACTCACTGCCACGGGTAAGTTCCGGGGTATATGAGTGTTGTCACCGAGCTGGCCTCCAGAATTATCACCCCACGCATAAACCAGGCCTTCGCTGGTCAACAAAAGGGTATGATTTTCTCCTCGAACAACCTGAACAATGGTCTTGCCTGACAGCACGCCAGTCTGGCTGCCCCCTTTAGGCACAAGGCGTGGCGTCGTCGTGTTGTCCCCAAGCTGTCCCCATTCGTTTCTGCCCCAGGCTGCAAGACCCGTATAAGGCCAGAGCAGTACCAGGTCGTTGTTGCCCTCACCGCCGTAATACCAGGCGATGAAGGGATAGATATTCCCATTGAAATTCAGCTCCACGGTCGCCCCGTTGTCCACACCGTTGAAGGTACCCTGAATGAAGGCTGGTCCGGTGTTTTTCAACACCATCAGATTCGTTCCGGGTGTCGGAGCGTAGTTCAGCGTCAGTGCAAGTGTCAGCCCTGTTGCGTTCACATCACTGAGAATAGTCCCCACATCTGATTCGGCATGAAATGCAGCGGTCACGTTGTTCATCGTTGTGCCTGTGAGCATGATGTTAAAAGAGTTCTCATCATAGTCGTTGCTGGAAAGATGAAGTGTCGCCGACTTTGACCCGGTGCTTGTGGGAGCGAAGCGAACAACAAAGTTGGAGGAACCGCTTGAGCCCACAACCGGCGCAGTCGGACTGCTGACGATGCTAAACTGACCGGCATCTGCACCCTCCATGGTGATGCCAAGACCAGTCAAATTTGATCCGCTCCCGCCAGTGTTCTTAATGGTGAAAACCATATCTCTCGCACAACCCAATGTCACCTCGCCAAAGCTCCTGATCCCGCCAATGGCGACGTTGGTTCCCAGCGGCTGTTCTACAGCGATCTCAGGCTCTGTACCAGTGCCTTGAAGACTGAAGGTGTAAGCGTTCTCATCACCATCATCGTTGGCGATGCTCAGCGTGGAGCTGCGCACGCCGAGGGCGCTGGGATCAAAGGTGATCTCGAAAGTGGTCTTACCCGTGAACACCACGGGCGAGACAGGTTGTGTGGTGACAGTAAAATCGGTGGCATGGGGTCCACCGATCACGACTTTGGGAGTGCCCGTCAGATTTAATGCCGTGAAACCAATATTGGAAATGGTGAAAGTAAGGGTCACGCTGCCGCCCGTAAGATTGGTACCGCCAAAGTCGGTGTGGTCAGCAGTGCTTGGCGTCGCGTCGCCATTGGTGATCTCCACATTGTTGCCGCTGATGAAGATTTCCCCCATCTGTAATGCACCATAGATTGCTAGAGAATGATAAGCCGACGAACCTGCCCCAGCCAGACTGCTGACTTTCCGGCCCGCCAAGACGCTGATGCCGCTAGTCTTGTTCACCGCCACGGGCGCTAGACGTTGCATTCCCGTGTTATCTCCTAGCTGGCCGTAACCGTTGTTACCCCAGGCCGCCAGCGTACCATCTGAGCACAGCGCCAAACTGTATATTTTACCCGTTGCAATGGCTGCCACGGTCTTGCCAAACAGCGCACTAGTACCGCTGGTCCTGTTCACCGTCGTCGGCGTGGTGTGCGAATAATATGTATTGTCTCCAAGTTGACCGTAGTTGTTGGCACCCCAGGCAGCAAGCGTGCCGTCCGAGCATAGCACCAGATTGTGGTCATTACTCGCTGTGATGGCCAACGTAGTCTTGCCAAACAGCCCGCTGGTTCCACTGGCAGTGTTCACCGCCACCGGCGTAATACGCTGTGTCGTCGTATTGTCACCGAGCTGGCCGTAACCATTGTAACCCCAAGCGGCAATTGTGCCATCCGAGCACAACGCCAGACTGTGGTAACTTCCCGCAGCGAGAGCCACCACTGTCTTGCCAAACAATGCACTGGTACCACTGACTGTATTTACGGCGACTGGAGCAGCACGGCTTGTGGTTGTGTTGTCCCCGAGTTCTCCGCTGAGGTTTTTTCCCCAGGCCGCCAGCGTGCCATCCGAGCAAAGCGCCATGCTGTGAGCGTCGCCACCCGCGATAGCTACTACAGTTTTACCAAAGAGCACACTGGTGCCGCTTGCCGCACTCACCGCTACCGGTGCCTTGCGTTGCGTCGTCGTGTTGTCCCCGAGTTGTCCGCTAAGGTTGTTTCCCCAGGCCGCAACCGTGCCGTCTGAGCACAGTGCTAGGCTGTGATCCCTTCCCGCCACGAGAGCCACTACAGACTTGCCAAAGAGAGCGCTGGTACCGCTCTCCATATTCACTGCCACGGGCTCCTGGCGCTGGAACTGGAACTGCATGTTGTCCCCGAGCTGCCCAAGGAAGTTGAAACCCCAAGCATAGACCTGTCCTTCGCTGGTCAATGCGAGGGTGTGATAGGCACCCCTCACGACCTGTACGATAGTCTTGCCTGCCAGCACGCCGTTTTGAGTCACCGTTACGGGTGCATTGCGTTGTGTCGTCGTTGTGTCTCCGAGCTGACCGTTGGAGTTAGAGCCCCAAGCTGCCAGACCCGTGTAAGGCCAGAGTAGCACCAAATCATTGTTCCCATCTCCGCCATAATACCAGGCGACGAAAGGATAGGTGTTGCCGTTGTAGCTGAGGTT
>JBEBGU010000411.1:0-4635 GCA_040081325.1 Prosthecobacter sp. | reverse complement strand
CCCATCTACCCACCCCCGTAAAACGAGTTTTCCAACCCGTTCTCCCCGTCGCACCAACCGCCAGGCACTGCCCCAAGCCAACGAGTCTTCACGTCTCATCATCCTGAACGAAGAAGTCCCGAAACGGCTTGTCTTCAAAAGAGCGTCGTTGGGTTTCCAGCATCACCATCGCTGTTCGGGCGTTTAACCCTGGCCGCAAGGGCCGCCTTCGAGGCACTAGATGTTCCATGAAGGCCTTGCTTCGATCCTTCACCAGCTCGGCATCATTCAAATCCAGCACATCACGAGTGATCACAGCACGTTTTCGATCTGTCTCGTCTGTGGCGATCACGCTCAATACTCCATCACGCTTGTAGCGAAAGTAGCGGCTGAAGCTGTAGCCAGGCTCGTCAGGCCGCAGGGCACGTTTGTCATAGCGGACGCCTTTGCGCTGACATCCGTCACAGCAGAAGTAGAGATTGCTCCACACATAGGCCAGACAAGGGAAGTGTTTCTTCGGCAAGAAGTGGTCGATGGTATCTCGGCTGGAGTAGCCCATCAGGCTGTCGCAGTAGCTGCAATGCTGGCCCGTGTAGCTCGACAGCAGCTTTTGCAGTGTCACCGGCTCTCCGTCTGCATTCTTCACCTTCGGCCACTCACAGCTCGGTGTCTTGCCCGTGGCCCGCTGCTCCTTCACAAAGGCACGCGTCAACGCAGCACGCTGAGTGCGTAGTTCTTCGGGTTCCTCTGGGCGACTCCACGGATGCATGATCGCTGCTACAGCTTGATGTTCCGTTTCAGTTCCTCTGCGGGTGCTTTTTTCTGGCTTGCCGCCGTGCGGTCAAACTGGGCCACCAAGCCCATCACCAGATTCGTCACCTCCTGGCTTCGTTGCGCCAGCTTGTCCGCCTTCAGGCGCATCTCATCCACACTGCTGCCGTTGTTGGTGTAAGCCTTGTCGAGCGTTGCTTCAAAATCGGCGATCTCCTGCTCCGTCTCAGGATCAAACCACTCCGTCAGGTCCAGAATCTCCTGCACCGCCGTCATGTAGCTGTCTCCACGGCTGGCTGGCTTCGGCGCTTCGATCTTCACCACGCCTGCCTCATCGCGAGTGAACTTGTGAATCCATCCCGCGTTGAGTGAGCTGACCACAAAGGGCGAGTGCGTGACCACAAACATCTGCGCTTTCGGGAACAGCTTCTGCAAGGCAGGCAACACACGCCACTGCCACACTGGATGCAGATGATTCTCCGGCTCGTCGAGTATCAGGGTCACGGCCTCATTCAGAGGCTGAGCACTCCACTCAAAGTGCTCCGTCTGAAGCACCACCCAGCCTGCCAGCCAGTTCAGCAAGGAACGCAATCCATCCGGTAGCTCGGCAAAAAACAGACGCTGCCCGTCCCATTGCGCGATGAGCTTCAGTTCCCGCCCCTGCTGCACTTGCAGGGCAAATTCACGTCCAGTGATGTCGCGGATGGCCTGCTCCAGTTTTTGCAGGCAGGCCGTCAGTCGTCCTTCCTTCGCTGCATTCGGTTCTGCATCACGCTCCAGGGCCACGCCCATGCGCAG
This sequence comes from Prosthecobacter sp., assembly GCA_040081325.1. GTDB lineage: Bacteria > Verrucomicrobiota > Verrucomicrobiia > Verrucomicrobiales > Verrucomicrobiaceae > Prosthecobacter. The sequence goes on along the minus strand of JBEBGU010000411.1, from coordinate 3,087 downwards.
CTTCGTCAGCCGCTGGATGATACCCGCTCCGCCCACAGCACCGCTCAGAGTCAGGCTTTCATGAGCACGAGCTGGCTTCAGCTCAAGTGCAGACCCGTTTGGTGCTTCCTCCAGCAGAGCAATGCCTGATCCCCCCATAGCGTGCATGTAATCATCAAAGTCCGATTGGAGTGGTAAACATCGCGTCTTTGGGTCTTCGGCTCCCTTCTTGAACCTCCATGGTGCACCATATTCCCCATGCACCTCGATCTCCGCCCCTGAGTCCTGCCGCACACGATTTTGCAGCGGTCCCACATTCCCCAGCGCGCCCATCAGGGCTGCCAGCACGCGGGTTTTACCGGTGCCGTTCTCGCCAGTGAAGAGATGCACTTCCGCCAGACCTTCGGCTCCTTCCACCGCAGGGAATGCCATCTCCCCGTCAGCAAAGGGGGCGAACTTCTTCATCGTGATTTTGGTCAGGCGCATGGCCGATTGTCACTTTCCAGACGCTTCATTGCAAGCCGCGATTGTCGTCTCCACCTCGTCTTGCCGCCACTTCTGCGATCATTTCTCGCAGGGCCTTTTGCACTTGGTTCCAGCCGTTCACGCTTGGGTTAAAGCTGGTTAGCGGGCGAAGTTGGCCGTTTTGATTGGGCACCGTTTGCAGCTTGCTCAGCCATTTCTGGTTTGCAAAGGCCTCGCTCGGTTCCAGCAGCACGGGCAGAATCTCTGCCTCACCCGTTTGCTGGCGGCGGCGGGCCTCTTGCAGCTCCACACCCTTGATGTACTTGGAGCCAAAGAACGCCGTGCTCAGCAGCAGCACCACGATGTCTGCTTCCCTCATCTCCTTGCGGATGGCATCATCCCACTCACTGCCGGGGCGGATCTTGCCGTCGAACCACCAAGACACCAGCCGCTCATTCTTCAGCACATCCAGATGTGGCTTGAACTTGTCCCACACTTTGTAGTTCGCGTGCGCATAGCTGACGAAGATCTTCAGCTTCGGTGCCCCTCTCCGACGTGCTTTCGCAGGCTGCACCTGCTCCAGTTCTTGGGTCACATCCATGAGCTTAGATCCTACTGGCGTCACCACCTGCACCTGTTTGTTTTCAGACTCCAGTTGCTCCAGTTTCTCCACACTCTCGTATTGATCACCAGGCACCGTCAGGTCCAGTTCCTCCTGACCTCTCAGCCCATCTGGCAGACCGCGATGAATCTCCTCCATGTTCGCCCGCACCACGCCTGCAAGCTCCTGCCGCTCCGCCGCTGTGCCACCGAGGATGAACACATCTACACGCGGATTCCGCCGCCGCTCCGCCATCACCAGTGCTCGGGCATTGCCCCAGCCCAGCACCACCCCACGCTGCCAGCGGAAGTAGTCATCACTCAGCGGATGCGTGCGGACGATGAAGCGGCTCATTACCCCAGCGGGAAGCAACTCATACAAATAACGGAAGCGCACCTGCGCCTGCTCGATGTGCGCCGCCACGTCGTAGTCCTTCGGTTCCGGCTCATCCAGCGTCAGCAGGCCGGGCAGCAGATACAGCGGCTTGCCGTTAATTTCGTCCGCTAGGAAGCCCAGCTCGCGATCCTGCATCAGCTCCAGCAGGAAGTCATGCACCCGCACGCCATCCCGCTCCACCGGGTAGTCCTCGATGGTGGCCCCGCGCACTTCGTCCATACCTGCCATGCCCTCTGTCAGCACTGCCGGGAACTCCCCCTGCCAGAGCTGCCCTGGCTTGTTTTGGAAAGGCTTGCGGTGAACGCCCCGCACCAGTCCATACAGCCCGTTGGCGGCCCAGTTCGGATTCAGCACACGGGTGTCTCGCAGCCGTTCGTCATCGCCATAGTACAGCGCAACGCCCAGTGCATTCAGGCTCTCTGCCAGACTCGTCTGCGCACTCTGATCTGTCACGCCGCAGTCCACACAGACCTGGCGGTAGTCATGCCAATTCAGGAAATGCCGACGATGTTGCGCGTTCTTGTGCGACACCAGTTCGTCGAGTTTTTGCCTTACCCGGAATGCAGTTAGCGGCCATGGCTGCCGCACGGACGGCATCTGCTCCAGCACCGCGCAGATCGTCTCCCGTAGCATGTCTATACCGTATCCCACCTTCTCACGACTTTGCGGCTGGCAATCCGTCTCCACAAAGGCGCGGATGTTCGGGTGCTCGCGTTGCAGGCGGCGCTTTTCCACATCATAGGGGCCGGGGCTACGCCACTTGTTCAGCACCACGATCACCGGTGAGTGCTCCACCTTGTCGCCATCCTTGCGGCTGCCGTAGCGTTCCACATGACTGAGCCAGTATTCTGCTTCTTCCATCTGCTGCCCGCCGCGGCCGTCCAGCACCACCACGTAAAGGCTGCGCTCGGTGAGGAAGTAGCGGTGAGTCTCATGGGTGATCTCCTGCCCCGCAAAGTCCCACATATGCACTTTCACTGGCGCTGCGCCCGGACAAGCCAGCACCCACGGCTGGATCTCGATCCCCGGCGTCTCCGTCTGCTCCTTTGGAAACTTAGCACCACGCAACGCCCGTGAGATAGAAGTCTTGCCGGCTTCGCCACGTCCAAGTAGCAGCAGCTTCACCTCATTTAGCGGTCTTGTGGTAACCTTTTGCTGCGCAAAGTAGTAGTTAAGGATCGCCTTCGGAGAGCCAGCCTTTTCTCGTTCATTAAATGATTCTTTCCAAGTCGGCCCCAGCACCTCCACGGGTATCCCCAAGGTTTCATTTCGGTGCAGCGTCAGTTGCCGCAGCTTTGGCAGCCCCTTCAGGCTTTCAGGCAGGCTGACCAGCGCATTGTTCTCTAGGATTAGCCGCTCTAGCCGTTTCAAATCACCGATCTCCTGCGGCAGGCTCGTGAGCTGGTTGTCTCGGAGGTAAAGCTCCTTCAGTGCCGAGAGCTGGCCGATTTCCGGCGACAGGCTCGTGAGATGATTGCCACGGAGGTCGAGCACCGTCATTGCCGAGAGCTGGCCGATCTTCGGTGGCAGGTCCGTGAGCCGATTGTCGTAGAGGTAAATTTCCTGTAGTAAGGAAAGCAGACTGACCTCCAGAGGTAGGCTCACGAGCTTGTTAGAGACGAGTTTAATCACCGTCAGCTCGGAGA
>JBEBGU010000410.1:0-4644 GCA_040081325.1 Prosthecobacter sp. | reverse complement strand
GCTCGAAGCTTGGCGAAACGATCACTTTCAAGTTCAAGGGCACCCGCTGCGCCCTCTACGACCTCGTCGGTCCAGATTGTGGCCAGGTCATCGTCACGCTGGATGACCAGCCCGCGAAGATCGTCCCGCGTTTCGATGCCTACTGCACCTACCACCGCCTTTCCTCACTCATGATCGGCGACGGCCTAACCGACAGCGTGCATAGCGTGAAGATCGAGATCCACCCCGACCAGCCTGACAAAGCCACCATTCTCGCCAAGAACAAGAACACCATCGACAAACCTGAGCGCTTCAACGGCACCAAGATTTTTCCCGGCGCGCTGCTGCTCGTCGGAGACGTGGTGGAGTGAATCACCATTTTACTGTCGCACCGATGACGGCTCCGAAGCCACCTTCGTTCGAGCCAGAGCCAGCGTGGCGTATTTCCGAGTCGAGTAGGTTTTCTAAAGCTAGATTGACGCTGAGGTGCTCGGTGATCTGGCAGCCGCTGCGCATGGCCAGCCAATTGAAACCTGGATTACCACCGGGCGGGATGCGGTCGGTGTCGCGTACATCGCTGCTATTGAGCCGCTCCAGATCAGACTGACCAAGGGTGATGAACTCGGCCCACCAGCGCCTGTCCACCGTCTGCCAGCGCAGGCCGCCACGCCACATGAGCGGGACGACGCGGGAGGCTGGCTCAGCGCGCAGTGTGTTGGTATTGCCGACGAATTGATCGACCTGCCCCTCGGTCCAAGTCAGGTGGCCGAAGACGCTCCAGTTGGGGTTGAAGCGATACTCGCTAGCGAACTCGATGCCGTGGATGAAGCCGTCGCCACCGTTCTTTTTTTCGACGACTCGATTGGCTCCGATAAAGGCACCAGTGGCGCGGCGGATGATCATCTCATTGATGTCGGTATAGAAGTAACTGAGACTGCCGCTGTAGTGCTCGGTGTCGGCTTTGAGTCCGATTTCGACGTTGATGAATTCTTCGGGATTGAGGCCGAGAGAAGGGATCTCGACCTCGCCAGTGCGGTTGATGTCGAGCCGTGAGATGTCGGAGAGATTTGGAGCGCGAAAGCCCTGTGAAACGCCAGCGAAGAGCCGGTAGCGGTCCTTTTCATCGAGGTCGATGGAGAGGCGCGCGCTGGCGGAAAAGTTCTTCCATTGATCGCTCTGGCTGTCGTAACGGATGGCTGGTGTGTTGGCATTGTCATAGCGACCGACATCAGCGGCGGCATAAGTGTAACGACCACCGAGAAAAAGATGAACGCGGTCGCCGAGATCGATCTCATCCTGCAAATAAGCGCCGAACAAATGATAGGTGGCATCATCGCCGACGGGACCTTGGATTTCGTCTCGGATGAAGGTGCCTTTGAGGTTGTAGCGCTGACTGCCGGTATTGACCCTGTCATGGAAGTAATCCACCCCGTAAGTGAGTTTGCCGATGGGGGTTTGGCTTTGAAGTTGGAGATCGAAACCGAGAGTCAATAGCTCAGTCTGAGAGTAGTTCTGGCGGTTGTCGATGGGGCGGCGGATACGGTGCTCATATTCGCCCATGGACTGGAGTGAGACGGTGAGGCTAGCGGCCTGGATGGGGCCTTCGAGGTCGGTGCCCGCGAGCTTCAGATAGGAAAGGGAGCGCTCTTGATCATAAGCACGCTTCAGATCCGAGCCGACCGTCGTGCCCTGCCAGGAGACACCGCGTACGGTGGCATGGGTTCGCCAGACATCGTTTTGACGAAGCTGCTGATGGACTGCGGTGAACTTCCAATTTGGATCAAGAGAGATGTCGAGCCGTGCATCGTAGGCCCACTCATCGTAGCCAGTGCTGGGCTGATCGCCGAGGCCTGCTGCGTGGACATCGCCAAAATATTTCAAGCTAGCTCCGAGGTGGAGTCCCCAGCTTCCGCCTTCGCCAAATTGCACTTCCTGGCGCATGACGTTGCTCTCCTCAGCGGTGGAGCCGCGATAGGCAGTGAGGCCGTGGAAGAAGGTGCCGGGCGCTTCACTCTGGTAGCCGCTGCCTTTGGTAAACATATTGACCGTGCCACCGATGGCGTCGCTACCATAGAGGACGCTGCCCTGGCCTGGTACGAGTTCCAAGCGGTCGATTGCGTAAGAGTCGATGGTGTTCCAGTATTGGTTAGGACCTTCGCGGAAGATGGAGTTGTTGAAGCGGATACCGTCGATGAGCGCCAAATTACGGAAGCCAGTGAAGCCACGGATGAAGGGTGATCCCTGACCATTCGAGGTCTTCAGCACATTGACCCCAGGCAATTCTTTCAAAGCCTCAGGTAGCGTGCGCGCCTGCCGCTCCAGCAAGGCCTCAGCGTTCAGAGTCCTCACTTGAGCCGGCACTTTGACAGAGTCCGTGTCACTGCGCGTGGCGGTGATCACGATCTCTGGCAGCTTCTTCACCGCAGCGCTAGGATCAGCAGCCAGCAATAGAATTGGGGACATGGTCAGGACAAGAAAGTGGAAGCGCATGGCGAGAGTGGAGCGCTTTCTAAAGACACAACGGTTTCCTTGTCACTACGCATTCGCTGCCGACTCCGATCTGGAACATTTTAAGTCCACTCAAGCCGCCTTGAGGACAAATCCTGCTCCGGTTCAATGCTCCTTGAGTCGTTCCGAAATCAGGTTTCTTCATTGCCACTCCGCTGTGTCTCGCGGACAATGAGGAACTCATGAGCGACTCCAACACGGAACCTCCAAACCCAGCCAAGCCGCATCCCTCGCCGGAGGAGATCACGCGAAAGCTGGAAGACTTCATCAAGAATAGCCTCGGCGGTCAGGTCATCTTCTCGCGTGTCGAGCCGCATGACCTGCGTACTCCCGCTGAGTCGGGGGAGGATGATGAATCGCCGGTGATCGATGTGCCCGCTGCGGCTTTTGATTTTCACTACAAGCCTGCTGACATCAAAGCTTACTTGGACCGCTTTGTGATCCGCCAAGACGAGGCTAAAAAGGTGCTGGCCACCGCTGTCTGTGATCACTACAACCACGCGCGAATGCTGCGTGAGCATAAGCAACAGAAGGGCGCGGCGGCGCTCGAGTTCTCCAAGCAAAATGTCGTCATCAGTGGGCCGACGGGTGTGGGTAAAACCTACCTCGTCAAACACATCGCGGATCTCATTGGCGTGCCGTTTGTGAAGGCTGATGCGACTAAGTTCAGCGAGACGGGCTATGTCGGTGGTGATGTCGATGACCTCGTGCGTGACCTCGTGGCTAAGGCCAATGGCAACGTTGAACTTGCTGAGCATGGCATCATTTATCTCGATGAGATCGACAAGCTCGCCACTGGTGGTGAAGGTCGTGTCGGTCGTGATGTCAGTGGGCGCGGCGTGCAGACGGCGCTGCTCAAGCTCATGGAGGAAACCGAAGTGGCGCTCTACGCACCAAACGACATCCGCAGCCAAATGCAGATGATGTTTGATACGCGCAAAGGCCGCACGGGCCGTGAGGTGGTGAACACGCGAAACATCCTCTTCATCGTCAGCGGAGCCTTCTCTGGTCTTGAGAAAATCATCGAGAAGAGACAGAGCAAAGCTTCCATCGGTTTTGGTGCTGCGATGCATGACAAACCCGCAGCTGAGGATCTTCTGCGTCAGGCGCGGACCAAGGATTTCATCGACTACGGATTCGAAGCTGAGTTCGTTGGTCGTCTGCCCGTGCGTGTCTTTTGTGAGGCGCTCACCGCTGATGATCTCTTCCAAATCATGAAGAACAGTGAGGGCAGTCTCATCCGCCAATATGAGCGTGAGTTTCATGCTTATGGCGTGCGTGCCGTTTTTGAAGATGATGCCCTCCGCGCTGTCGCGGTGACTGCTGCTGAAGAGAAAACGGGCGCGCGTGGTCTCGTCACCGCCTGGGAGAAAGTGCTGCGTGATTTCAAATTTGAACTGCCCAGCCTAGGAGTGCCTGACCTCATCGTGGATGGCGAACTGGTGAAGGACACGGCTAAAGCTCTCGAGCGCTGTCGTCTCGATGCGCACAGCCTGCATACAGATGTGCGTGCGGATGATGTGCGCCTCTTTGCCACACGTTTTGCCAGTGATCATGGCCTCACTCTTGTGTTCGATGCAGGGGCCATTCGCTCACTTGTTCAGCGTGCTGAGCGTGAGGGCAGCGCTATCGATGTCATGTGCGCGCGGCTCTTCAAAGATTTCCCCTTTGGGCTACAGCTCATCTCTCGTAGTCGCGCCCAGACCGTTTTCCATCTCACGCGTGAAGCGGTCGAGGGGCCTGAGAAATATCTCAGTGACCTCGTCGTGAATTCTTACCGCCAACCTGAAATTTTTAACACTGAATCCCATGGGTCGTAATCGCTCTGCCACATCACTCTTCATCGGCATCCTCGTCTGCGTGCCCGTGCTCGCGCTTTATCACTTCGGCATTTTTGTCGAAGCGGCACACTGGCTTGGTGATCGCCTGCCGCGCTTCCTTGTCTTGCCTGCTGATGGGGTGGAGCACTGCAAGTTGCTGCAATATGCCTACTACACCTTCATGGCCTTTAGCAGCGCGTGGCTCGGCATGACATTGCCACAGGTTTGGATGAAAATTCTCTACCTTTTCGCTGTCACCTTTCTGACTCTTCTGATGACGCCTGTGCTCGCGTTCAACGGCATCCTTTTTGAGCCGTTCTCAGGCGTGCTTGCAGCT
>JBEBGU010000409.1:0-4650 GCA_040081325.1 Prosthecobacter sp. | reverse complement strand
AGCTGCGAGCTGACCACGATGGCTCCTCCGATGAGGATGATGCCAGCGTGAATGGCGAGACTAAGTGTCAGCGAACCACCCCCCACTTTGCGCCAAAACTTCACCAGAGCATTAGCAGGCTTGGCGGCTTCGATATGCGTCAGCACAGGTGGATGATAAACTTCACCCTCATGATGCTCGAACACTGGCACGGCCTCTGCATTGTCCGCGGGCGTGGCAGGGATCGCAGTGACTGGAGTCGGCAAAATCGGCGCAGGTGCAGAAACAGGCGCTGGAGGTGCCACAGCAGGAGCTGGCGGCATCATGCCAGGCTGCATCGGATAGCCCGTGGGAGGTTGACCCGGATAACCCATCGGCTGCTGCGGGTAGCCTTGTTGAGGATAGCCCTGCGGCATCGGGTAACCCTGCGGCATCGGGTAACCCTGCGGATAGCCTGGCGGCACCATGCCGGGCTGCATCGGATAACCCGGTGGGTAGCCCATCTGCGGCTGTCCGAGATAACCCATCGGCTGCTGCGGGTAACCTTGTTGAGGATAGCCCTGCGGCATCGGGTAGCCCTGCGGATAGCCTGGCGGCATCATGCCGGGTTGCATCGGGTAGCCTGGCGGATACGCCATTGGCTGAGTCACGTCACCTTGCGGCGGGACGGGTGCATCCGAAGGAGTCGGTGGGACAGGAGAGTCAGACATGGTGCGGCAAAAAGTACAAGTTCCAAAGTCCTACGCTTCAGCTTCGACTATCTTGGGGTGCTGATGAAAAATATTTCAAGCACCGCAACCCACAGCACAGGCAGGAGCCAGTTCACGGACTTCATCCGCCAGCGGTGTCTGCATGTTGGGGTTAGGTTGTTGGGCGCTGAGTCCCAGCTCGCGGAGCAAAATCAGATCTTCATTGGCGCGTGGATTGGCAGTGGTCAGCAGCTTGTCTCCGTAGAAGATCGAGTTCGCTCCGGCAAAGAACGCGAGCGCTTGCGCCTCGCGAGTCAGATTCGTGCGGCCAGCACTCAGGCGCACTTTGGCGCGTGGGATGGCGATGCGCGTCACCGCGATCATGCGGATCAAAGAGAAGCTATCCACCTGCACATTCTCACCCAGCGGCGTGCCTTTGATCGGCATCAGCGCATTGATCGGCACGCTCTCGGGATGCGGATTGAAATTGCTCAAAACCTCCAACATGCGGAGTCGATCCTCGATCGTTTCACCGAGTCCGAGAATGCCGCCGCAGCAGACCGACATCCCGGCATCCTGCGCATGACGGATCGTGCTCAGGCGATCATCAAAGGTGTGCGTGCTGACGATGTTCGGGTAATGCTCAGGCGATGTGTCGATGTTGTGATTGTAGGCCGTGACACCTGCTTCCTTGAGCTGGCGGGCTTCCTCACCACCGAGTTCACCTAGAGTGACGCAGACTTCCATGCCGAGCTTTGAAACGTCACGCACGATGTCGAGCACCTGATCAAACTTCTGCGTGCCAGTGCGCACGCCTTTCCATGCGGCACCCATGCAAAAGCGGGTCGAGCCGCTGGCACGCGCCTCAAGCGCACGCTCCATCACTTCATCACGGCCCATGAGTTTCTCTGCCTGCACCGTTGTCGTGTAGCGGGCGCTCTGTGCGCAGTAGCCACAGTCCTCACTGCAGCCGCCGGTCTTGATGCTCAGCAGTGTGCAAAGTTGCACTTCATTGCTCGTCCAGTGTTCTTCATGGATGGCGCGTGCTTGCTTGATGAGATCAAAGAAGGGCTGATGGTAGATGCGGGTCAGGTCGGCGTAGTTCATGCGTGAGTCGCGTCATCTGCCACGAAACAACTCACCCGGCAAGGCCGAAGGCTGTCTTACATCACCACTCATCGCACCCCTGCGGCTTCACCGAAAGACGAGCTGCGCGCCCAAAGGCCGTTCATCAAAACAAGTCGGGATGCGAACCGCACGCTGGAGCATCTCCATGTACTCCACGCAGGGAATTTCGTGACCACCAAACATCGCCAAATGCGGCGTCGTCCACTGCGTGTCGTGGAGGATGAAGCCGCGCTCTTTGAGCCGCCATTGCAGATGTGTCAGAGCTACCTTCGAGGCCTGAGTCTCGCGGCTGAACATGCTTTCTCCAAAGAACGCGCCGCCGATGGACACACCATAGACACCGCCGACGAGTCGCCCCGCGCGCCAGACCTCTGCGCTGTGTGCGTAGCCGAGTCGGTGTAGCTCCTGATAGCTATCGAGAATGGCATCGGTGATCCACGTTTCCTCGCGATCAGCACAGCCACGCATCACATCCCCAAAGGCTGTGTTCCAGCGCACTTCAAATGGGTGACCGCCTTTCATGTAGCGCTCAAAGCGGGCCGGCAGGTGAAAGTCCACGACCGGCAAGATGCCGCGAAACGGCGGGCGGAACCATGAGATCGTGCCATCGTCATCTCCCATGGGAAAGGCTCCGTCGCAGTAAGCGCTGAGTAGATGGAGCGGATCAAGCATCAGGGAAGAAGAATGACGAAATCCGAATGACGAATGACGAAGTAGTTCAAGCGGAGTGTCGTGCGTTTATGGCGCGCTTCCGGGCCAGCCAGCCTTTAACGAGATAGGTGCCGAGAATCCATGCCTTGCGTGGTTTTGACAGGCGGCAGCGCCCGGCGAACACGGGGTAATCCGTGCGCTTCAGTTTCTCCAAAATCTCCGAGTAGATCTGCCCCATCATTTCTGATGCCAGCAAATTATCGCGATCCTCATCAGGCAGCAGACGCGCCGCTGAAGTGTAGAAGCTGCGAGCACGGCGGCATTGATAATCCATGAGCTGCACGAAGCGCTGATTGTGCCGCCCACTCATGATCTCCTGCTCTGTGACTCCGAACTTTTTCAGATCCTCCAGTGGCAGATAAATGCGGCCCGTCTCACGCGCATCTTCACCGACATCGCGGATAATATTGGTTAGCTGGAGAGCGTAACCGAGCTGGATGGCATATTCAGCGGCACGCGGATTCTTGTGACCGAAGATGTAGATGCTGACCAGCCCGACGACCGACGCGACTTTGTAGCAGTAGGTCTGGAGCTGTTCAAAGGTCTCGTAGCGAGTGTGCACAATATCACTCGCCACGCCGTCGATGATCTCTGCCAGCCAAGCACGTGGGAAGCCGTATTTACCGGGCAGCTCGATCACCTCATCCAACACAGAATGTCCCGGAGCCTCACAGGCCAGCACGCACTTCTTCCAGTGCGCGAGCTGCGTTTCCTTCTCCTCCTCATTGAGTGATCCCGAGTCCGCGATGTCATCCGCCACGCGACAAAACGCATAAAAGGAGATCATGTCCCTGCGCCGCTCCGGCGGCAGACAGGCCAGAGCGAGAGCGAGATTCGACTTCGCACGCTGGGCGATCTCGGCAGAGGAAAGGGAGCTACCAGGAGTCATGTCACATCAAGCAGTTCGTCCAGAAGTGGACGGTTTGAAACCATGTCGGAGAAGGGTAAGCACAGTGGCTAGAAACACCCAGTTGCGGACCGTCGCAAGCACCAATGCATGAACCGGCATCAGCACCACCGTGCGCCAGTCATCCAGCCCCGTGAGTCCCATGATCAGTGCACTTGCATAGCGCACCAGAGACAGCACCACCACCGCCGTGATGGTGATGCCGATCAGCGGCAGCAGCGCACGAAACAGCATCTGCATCGCCGCCGCACCCTGAGACAGCGGCGATCCCGGCACCCGCGCCACCGCCAGCGGCACAGCCACAAAGAGAAACATCGCCTCCAGCAGCAGCCAGCGGGAGACACCCGTCGGTGAGCCATCCGCAGGCAGAAGTAGAATCCAAAGCAGATCCAGCACCGCCAACGCCACCAGACTGCGCCAGCGCGCAAAGGTATGCTCCAGAGCCAGTCCTAGATCCTTTTGATCATCTGGCTGCTCCGGTTCCTCCCACGCGATCACCAGACGGATCAGCATCACTTGGCTCAGCGCCATCGTCACCGCGAGAAAGATGGATCGCAGCCCCAGACGAATCGTTTCCTGCCACTCCGCCAGACCGCGTGTCGCATGGACGATTTCCAGAATCACCCACATCCAGGAGACCACCATCCCCGCCAGTAAAAGCCAGCGCTCCACCGGCTGCTGACGCCGTGGTCCATAGCGATACGGAAACCGCAGCACCCGCCAGCTCAGCAGCGCCAGCGCCACCGGCAGGATCAGTGCCAGAGGCCACACCGGCAGCAGACCGTGCAGCATCCGCCCCTGCTCCATCAGCGCCTCCAGCGCCAGCGGAGCCGCCACCTCACGCCAGATCAGCAGGTCATTCAGCGACCCCAGCGGCCGCACCCAGCGCTCACCGCTGACCTCCGCCATCAGCATCAGCGCCGCCCCCAGCACCGTCAGCCACGGCATCCCCATCATGATGTCCCAAGCATCCGAAAGCTGCCGCCGCAGAGGGTGCCATTTCAGATGCAGCATCACCCCCGCCACCGCCCCGGCCAGAGCCAGGCCGGTTTGAATCCAAAGAGAAGTCGGAGTCACATCCATGCGCGACCCATCTGTGAAGCAGCCGCGCCGACATGCCAAGGAGGAGTACAGTTCTCCCGCGCCTGCGTTTGAATCAAGTGGGTGAAGTTCGTCACTGTCTGGCCGCTGCAGGCTGAACCCGATGGATGCTGGCGTCTTTGAACTGCGCCTGAT
>JBEBGU010000408.1:0-4651 GCA_040081325.1 Prosthecobacter sp. | reverse complement strand
TGAACTGGATGTAGCGATCCGCACGCTCGCCCTGCCAGCGGCGCAGAGTCAGTGCAGTGATTCGCGGGTCATCATTCCACACAGGCGCACCGCCGTCTTGAAGCAGCGGATCAGGCTCGAAGGGGAAGGCATTGAAGTGCTGACGACTGCCGGTGAGTTCCATGCCTTTGACGGTCTTGATGAATGCCTCTAGGCCGAGCGCTTTGATGCCGGGTTCCCAATCGTAAAGTCGGTTATGCTCCGTGGTGGGTGCGAACTCCAGATGCTCAGCAGCGATGTTGATCAGTCGGCCATCCGTGTCGCAAACGTTGTCACCACTCTGCGTGCTGTGATTGTGGAAGTCGCTGCTGATCCAGCCCTTGGTATCGACAAGGCGCTTGAGCGTGCCTTTGAAAACAAACTCCTGACCAGCGGCAAGAGTCACTTCTTTGGACAGATGCCCATACTCAGGACCGCGCACAACGATGACGCGATATTTACCCGTGGGGAGCTGCTGGGTGAACTGACCCTTCTCGCTGTGATACTGATCCACGCAGCCATGTGCGCGGTGTTTCGGGCCGAGGTTGAGCTTCGTTGCTGCGACATCCAGCGGTTCAAAGTGAGCTTTGCAGGGAATGGACTTGCCCGACTCATCGGTGATGTCGAAGCGGATGCGGCTGGCTTCTGGTAGCGTGAGTTTTGGAGCACTGGTATCACCCTCGGCGACGGTGAGTGAAACCTTTGCCTGCGCGCGGCCAAGGTCATCGATGAGTAACTCCACAGGTCCGAGAGATTGCTCGAAGCTGTATTTGCCATCCGCATCGGGGTAAGCCGTGAGCGACTTTTTGCCATCAGGGATCGTGATCGCCGCCGTTGAGATGCCTTTGCCATCGGCTCCGACAATTTGTCCGCTGACCCTGCCGAGTTTCACGCCCTTCACCGCACGCGCTTCACCCAACGCCTGTGCTGGAGAGGTGCCGACGGCAAAGATGCGTGAGATGACGACTTCCTGCTTGGCTGCCAGCTCGATGGTCTCTTCAAGCTTCTCGATGCCCGTGACATTGAGTGTGCCGAGCGCGTAACCGCATTTGTGCGCGGGGTTGATGGCGTCTGTCCAAAAGATGCCGTCCGAACTTGTGCCCGTGGAGTCAAAGCGCGTGAAGTCTGACTTTGTATTCACCTTCTGTGGCTTATCCGATTCATTGCGCAGGACCGTGGTGATGAAGATGCCTTGGATGCCATCTTTGACGCGATACTCGTGACGTTTGAACACACCGCCGTTCTTCGCGGCAGTCGTCACGGACTCGACTGCGGCTTCGCTTTCACTCTTGGTCGCCACGGTTTTGACATAAGAGACCTCGCCATGACCGCAGGGACCATAAACCACGAGCTGATCATTCGCCGCGCCACGCAGAGTGAGATCATAGAGGCAGCCAGGGGTCACGCCATCAGGCCCGTAAAAAGTGCTCATGTTTGCCCGGCGCAGTGGCGCGTTCTGAGAGATCACGGCCTCCACTTTGTCGCTGCGCAAAACGAAGTCGCCACGTATGCCATCCGCCTCCTTGCCGCCCGGCAGTTCTTTCTCGCGACCGAGCGCGGCTTCGAAGACTTCGGCACTCCACGCGGAGGCACAGGAAAGGAGGAGGATCGGGAGCAGTAATTTCATGGTCGGGAGAGTTTTAGCGATGCTGGCTGATTGCTACGGGTCGCGGCAAGACAATCTAGATGCCTTCTTTCAAAAACAGCGTTGGCCCAGATGAATGGGCAGAGCATGATAGGCGGCTCATGAACCCAGCACGCACCGATTCTCTTTCCTCTGACTATGACCTCGTGGTGGCAGGTGGCGGTGCCGCGGGCTTTTTTGGAGCGATCACTTTTGCTGAGGCATGTCCAGGCTCGCGTGTGGTCATTTTAGAAAAAAGCAGTCAGGTGCTGGGCAAGGTCAAAATATCCGGCGGCGGGCGCTGCAATGTCACGCACGCCTGCTTTGATCCCAGGACTTTGACGAAGTTTTATCCACGCGGATCGAAGCAGTTGATCGGGCCATTTCATCACTGGAGTCCGACTGACACGATGGAGTGGTTCGAGGGCAGGGGAGTGCCGCTGAAGATCGAGGAAGATGGCCGCGTTTTCCCGAAATCCGACAGTTCCCAGAGCATCATGGATTGCCTCACCGGCGCAGCGCGCGCTGCTGGCGTGGTGGTGCGGACAAGCACGGCTGTGGAGGCGGCTGAAGTCGGCCAGGATGGAACTTTCGATCTTCGACTCAGTGGTGGCGAGCGGCTGAATGCCAAGCGCCTGCTGCTGACTTTGGGCGGCACGCGCAATCAATTCGGCGCTGATCTGGCAGCTCGTTTTGGTCACCGAATCGAAGAAGCTGCGCCTTCTCTTTTCACCTTCAAAATTGCCGATGCTCGGCTTGCCGGACTCCAGGGTTTGTCGGTGCCGGAGGCGACAGTGCAGGTCAGATCGGTGGAGCCGAAACTGAACCTGCAAGCCGTGGGTCCAGTGCTCATCACTCATTGGGGATTGAGTGGTCCCGGCATTCTCAAAGTCTCCGCTTGGGGTGCTCGGGAATTGCAGAAATTGGAGTATCGTTTTGATGTCCTGGTGAATTGGTGCGGTCAATTGAGTGAGCCGCAGATCTTGCTGCGGTTTGATGAACTGCGGGTCGAGTCACCGCGCAAATGCATCACCAACGATCCACAATTTGGGATGCCGAGCCGCTTGTGGAAGTGTTTGTTAGAGTCCGTGCTCGGAGATGGTCATGCGGATCTCAGCGAGCTGCGCTGGCCGCATCTGCCACGTGATCTGGCGCGGCGGTTGGCTCAGGAGTTCGGAGCCTGTCGTTTTCGAGTCGATGGCAAAAGCATGAACAAAGATGAGTTTGTCACCTGTGGTGGTGTGCATCTCGGTGACGTGCAGTTTAAGACAATGGAGAGCCGCCTCGTGCCGGGACTGCATTTTGCCGGCGAAATCCTGGACATTGATGGCGTCACTGGCGGCTTCAACTTTCAAGCCGCCTGGACCACGAGTCGTTTGGCCGGTGAGGCGATCTCGGCTGCGATCAACTCAGAAAAAGCACTTCTAAACTAGCCGGCGAATCGAATTCTTTAATGCGAACCTATTGCTAAGCAGAATGGGGCGAGATTGTTGTCGTTTCAGAAAAGCATTTCGCTACACTCAGCTTCATGAAATGGATTCGCCTCATCTTCGTCCTCATTTTGCTAGCGGCGGGTACCGTGCTGGTGTGGAAGAACCTTAAAGCTAGGACCGGCAAACCCATCGCGACACGCGGCGGCGAAGTCATGAGTGTGATGCTGCCAGACACCAGCGGCACCTATCTGCAAAAAGATCCCCGCTGGGGCGAAGACAAGCTGGGCAGGACAACTGAGTCTTTGCGCAGCATTGGTTGTGCTGTTTGCAGCGTAGCCATGGCCTGTGCAGATCTGGGTGAGACGATGACTCCGAAGGAACTGAATCAGCAGCTCACTCAGAATGGCGGATTCACTGGCGACGGCTGGCTGGTCTGGGGTGCTTTGGAGAAAATCACCTCAGGTCGCATCAGTGTTGATGTGGCATCACAGCCATCTCATGCGGGACTTGATGCAGCCCTGAAACGCGGAGCTTATCCAGTGGTGAAGTTTGTCCTGCCTCACGGCGTGCCTCATTGGGTGGTGATCGTGGGCAAAGAAGGCGTCGAATATCTTGCCCGCGATCCGTTGCGAAAGAACGACAAGCCCGTGCTGCTCTCATCCATCACCAGCCGCATTTACTCGATGCGGTTCATTCGGCGGCGGAACCTGTAGGGCGATAGTTGACTGGAGGAGTTTTTTGGCGAGCGGTCTGTCGCCTCACATGGCATCAAGGCGCAAAAAAGGGCGAACTCGCGTCCGCCCTTTTCAATAGTCTGCGACTCATCGTTTATGCGATGTCTTCACCCACGGCGTAACGCACGAAGCGGCGGACGACGAGGTTTTCACCAAGCTCGGCGATCTTGCTCTTCACGAATTCGCCGACGGTGATGTCGGAGTTTTTGATGAAGGCTTGCTCAAGTAGGCACTGCTCAGAGAAGATCTTGTCAATCTTACCCTGCACGATCTTATCGGCGATGGCTTCAGGCTTGCCCTTGACCTGATCGAGGGCGATTTCGCGCTCCTTTGCGATGAGGCTTTCTGGGATCTCTTCGCGTCCGAGGAATTTCGGATTGGAAGCGGCGATGTGGAGGGAGATGTCCTTCACGAAGGCCTGGAAGATTTCATTGCGAGCCACGAAGTCTGTTTCGCAATTCACTTCGATGAGCACGCCGATGCGCCCTGCCATGTGGATGTAAGAGGAGACGATGCCTTCTTTGGTCTGGCGATCAGCCTTCTTGTCAGCCTTGATAGTGCCTTTTTTGCGGAGAATGATTTCGGCCTTTTCGAGGTCGCCATCGGCTTCCTTGAGAGCGGCTTTGCATTCCATCATGGCGGCGTTCGTCTTTTCACGAAGGGCCATGACGCTTTGAGCGGTAATTTCTGCCATAAATCTGTGATTGGGGAAGGGGTTGAGATTACTTCTTCAATTCAGCCGTAGCGACGATCACGGGATCGATCGGCGTGCGCCACCGCTCGACCTCGCGCGCGTGCACCTGCGCGTCGGCGTCGCTCTCGGGATCGCCACCGAGCGCACG
>JBEBGU010000407.1:0-4653 GCA_040081325.1 Prosthecobacter sp. | reverse complement strand
CTACAGTGAGGCATCTGCTGTCTTAAAGTTTGTGTTTCGTGGATTGGGTTATGGTTTGAAGACTGTCACAGGCTTGCAACCCGCACCGCCTTTGGCACGTTCCCTCCCACATGAGCGAAACCCCCGCCACGCCCAAACACACGAACGCTCTCGCTAAAGAGAAGTCGCCCTACCTACTCCAGCACGCGCACAACCCGGTGAAATGGATGCCCTGGGGTGATGCGGCCATCGCCAAAGCCAAGGCGGAGGACAAGCCCATCTTTCTATCCAGCGGCTACTCGACCTGCCACTGGTGTCATGTCATGGAGCGCGAATCGTTTGAGAACGAGGAAGTGGCGAAGCTCATCAATGACCACTTCGTACCGATCAAAGTGGACCGCGAAGAGCGGCCCGATGTGGACCTCACCTACATGACCTATGTGCAGGCTGCTAGCGGTGGCGGTGGCTGGCCGATGTCGGTTTTTATGACGCCGGATTTAAAGCCCTTTTTCGGTGGCACCTACTACCCACCGGAGAACAAGGCGGGACGTATCGGCTTCAAGAATTTGCTGATGGAGCTGAACAAAGCTTGGCATGAAGAACGCGAGAAGCTGCTGGCCAGTGCAGAGCGCAGCGTCATGAAACTCCAAGAGCATCTCGACGGTGAAAACACTGGCGCTGAAGTGCAGGCGGACGCCGTGATCCAGAAGGCCTACGACGACCTCGCCAGCAGCTACGATTACCATGAGGCGGGCTTCAGCGGTGCGCCGAAATTTCCGCGCTCTTCATCGATCAACTTACTTCTGCGTATCCATCATGCCTGGCTGAAGACAGAAAAGATAACAGAGAGTGAATGGGCCTCCGAAATGTCTTTCCGCACACTGAAGGCCATGGCCAATGGCGGCATCTGGGATCACGTCGGCGGCGGCTTTCATCGCTACAGTGTCGATGCTTACTGGCACATACCGCATTACGAAAAGATGCTCTACGATCAGGGACAGCTTCTTTGGGCTTATGCTGAAGGCTATCTCGTCACTGGCGCACCCTTCTTGGCGGATGTGGCGCGGCAGATCGTGAACTATGTGCAGCGTGACTTGGGCCATAAAGGTGGCGGCTTTTTCTCCGCAGAAGACGCCGACAGTTACGGCAAAGCAGGGGATGATCACAAAACCGAGGGGGCCTTCTACATCTGGACGGCTGCCGAGATCGATGCTCTGATCGGTAAGGAAGATGGCAGCATCTTTCGTTATGCCTATGGCGCTCGCCGCGATGGCAACGCACGCCCAGAGAGCGATCCACATGGTGATCTTAAAGGAACCAACACACTCTTCCGCGCCTTCTCGGTGAAGAAGACGGCTGAGTTTTTCAAGAAAACGCCCGAGGAGATACAGTCACTCGTGGAGCGTGGTTTGAAGATTCTCTTTGAAGCCCGCATCAAGCGTCCGCGTCCGCATCTCGATGACAAAATCATCACGGCCTGGAACGGCCTCATGATCTCCGGCCTAGCACGCGCCGGGGCAGCCATTGGTGAGCCTGCATTCATCAAGCTCGCCGCGGAAGCGGCACAGTTTATCCATGATCAACTTTGCGCCCAGCCCGGCAAAGACCTGCATCGGAGCTGGCGTGAAGGCGAGCGAGGACCGAAGGCTTTTAGCATCGACTACGCCTGCCTCATTCATGCACTGCTCGATCTCTATCAAGCTGGCCTGGACGTGAAGTGGCTGCAATGGGCCGTCGCCCTCCAGGCCGAAATGGACGCCCTGTTTCTCGACCAAGACAAAGGCGGCTACTACAGCGTCCACACCGACATGGCGCACTCTGTTCTCCGCATCAAAGAGGACTACGACGGAGCCGAGCCATCACCCAATTCGCTGGCTGCGCTCAACCTCGCACGGCTCGCCGCCATGCTCGATGGCAAGGCCTATGCTGAGCAGGCGCACAAGATCATCACGCTGTTTGGCACCACGCTACAAAGCAGCCCCAGCGCCGTGCCACTGCTCGTCACCGCTGCTGATTTCTTGGAGCGTGGCAAACAACAGATCGTACTAGCAGGAGACAAGACCGCGCCCGAGTTCCTAGCTTTGCTTAAAGTGGTACACGGTCGCCTGCTACCAAACGCCGTCCTCCTCCACGCCGACGGTGCAGAAGCCCAAGCCTGGCTCGGCAGCAAGAATGAAGTCCTCGCTTTGATGAAGCCCGTCGGCGGTCACCCTGCGGCCTACGTTTGCCAGAACTACACCTGCCAAGCGCCCGTCTCTGAGCCAGCGGCACTGGAGAAATTGCTGGGCTGAGCCCGTCTATTTCTTCTCGCCTTCAGGCTTGCACTTGCAGATCCATTCCTGGGCTTGGCATTCCTCGCAAATGGCGGTGTTGTATTCAAAGCGGGCGGTGATGGCTTTGGCATCGGCTGCGTTTTTGTATTGGAGGATCAGCCACTCGCCTGCCTTCACGACGGGGATGAGAAAGCCTTTGACATCTTTCTCCACGGCGAGTTTCTGCGGTGCGCTGCGGTCACCGGTGATGGCGGTGAGTGTTTGTTCGGCCATGGGCACGGCCTTCATGTCCTTGTCGAGCAGGGCGATGTGGAACTTGTCTCCTTTGACGAGGACTTCGCCGTGCATGGTTTCGTTTTTGCTGAACTCGACGATGCGACCGCCATTGGGGCCGCGTTCGACACCTTCATGAGCGAAGGTCAGAGTGGAGATGAGGGTGAGGAGGATGAGTTTGGTTTTCATGGGGTGGTTTGTTGGGTGTATTTGAGGGCGGCCTTGCGGCCAAAGAGATAAAAGACGGCAGGTGTGACCATGAGATCGAGCAGCGTGCTGCTGACGAGTCCGCCGACGATGACGACGGCCACAGGATGCAGGATTTCTTTGCCCGGCTCATGCGCCGCGAGCAGTAGCGGGATCAAAGCGATGCCCGCGCTCAAGGCCGTCATCAGCACTGGCACCAGTCGCTCCAGCGTGCCGCGCAGGATCATCTGGCGGGTGAAACCTTCACCTTCATGCTTCATCAGATGCAGGTAGTGACCGATCATCATGATGCCATTACGGGCCGCCACACCTCCGACAGCGATGAAGCCGACGATGGTGGCGATGCTGATGTTGTTGATGAGCACCCATGTCAGCGCGAGGCCGCCCATCAGTGCGAGCGGGATGTTTAGCATGACTTGCAAAGCCAACGAGAGACTGCGGAAGTAGCCATAAAGCAGTACCGCCACCGCCAGCAGCACGAGCGTGAAGTAGAAGGCGATGCGCTTTGCCGCCGCTTGCTGCGCCTGAAACTCCCCTTCAAATCGCAGGAAGTAGCCCTCGGGCAATTTCACCTTTTCACGCACCGCTGCCTCCCATTGCTGCACGAGTGATTCGAGATCTCGCACGCTGGTGTTGGCACCGATGACGATACGGCGCTGGGAGTCTTCACGATTGATCACGTTCGGGCCTTTGCCTTCGCGGATGTCGGCGACGAGTCGCAATGGAATGCGCTGACCGCGATCTGTCTCGACGAGCAGTTCGCCAAGTTTCTCCGGTGAATCACGCCATGACTCAGGCAGCCGCAGCACGAGATCGACCGTGCGCTGACCTTCACGCAATTCGGCGAGCGTCTTGCCGCCGAGCAGCGTCGAGACTTGTTCATTAAGTGTTCCAGGCTGCACTCCGTATGCGACGGCGCGCTCGCGGTTTACTTCGATCTTGATTTGGGGAATCGGCACCTGCGCTTCGAGGTTCACATCGGTCAAACCTGGAATCGTCTTAGCAAGATCGCGAACCTGCGCGCCCTTCTCACGCAGCACGGCCAAGTCAGGACCAAAGATCTTCACGGCGATCTTGGCGGAGACACCGCTGAGCATGTGCGAGAGGCGGTGGCCGATCGGCTGGCCGACATTGAGGAAGGTGCCGGGGATGGTTTTGAGCAGGGTGCGGATTTCCGCGAAGACAACTTCACGCGGCCTTCCTGTTTCGTGAAACTCGACATCAAACTCATTCACACTCACGGGCATGACGTGATCGTCTTTCTCAGCACGTCCGGCGCGGCGACCCACGCTTTTGACTTCGGGGATTGTTTGGAGCAGCCGCGTTCCGACTTCACCGATCTCATTCGATTGCGCCAGCGAAGTGCCAGGTGCGCTGGCGAGCGAGATGGTGGCGCTGCCTTCATTGAACGTGGGCAAGAATTCTTTTCCCATCATCGGGTAAAGCATGAACGAGGCGATCAGCAACATGCCTGCGAAGGCGATGACAAGGATCGGAGCGCCGAGCGCCACGCGGAGAAAAGTGTGGCGAACGATGAACTTCATCCCGCGGACCAAGTGACCATCGTTGTGGGTGCCCGCTTCCGGATTCAGCAGCAATGAGCACAACACAGGAATGACTGTGAGACTCACCACAAACGAAGCCGCCATGCTGGTGATCGTGGCGATGGCGATGGGTGTAAACAGACGACCTTCAATACCTTCCAATCCAAGCAGTGGCAGGAAGACGAGAATGATGAGCACGGTGGCGTAGAGGATGGAGTTCCGCACTTCACCAGACGCATTGGCAATGACTTCAAGCAGCGGCTTGGTGGGATTCTCGCGCAATCGCCGCCACACGTTTTCCACATCGACAATCGCATCATCGACGACCATGCCGATGGCCACGGCGAGACCGCCGAGCGTCATGGAATTCACGCTGA
>JBEBGU010000406.1:0-4658 GCA_040081325.1 Prosthecobacter sp. | reverse complement strand
CTTCACCACACCGGCGATGCGCCAGCGGGTGCGGATGATGCGCCAGGGCTCGTCCGGGCTCAGGCGGAAGACCTCCGCCGCTCCCCCATCCACCGCGATGCTGCGTCGGCTGGATGGCATGTCGTAGTAGGGATTGCGGGCGGCGTAGCGGTCGTCATAGAGCCAGTATTGGAGGTGATCCGAGTTCGAGCAGCCGAACTTCCTGCCGTAGTTGTCAAAGCTCATGCCATACTGCGCGCCGCCCAGTTCCAGGCCGAACTCATGGGTCAGCGGGTCAAACCAAAAGTCGCGCCCGCCCAGCTCCTGCTCGGGCAGCTCGGGGCGCTTCAGGCACTTGATCTTCCCGCGATTGCCCCCGCCAGCCAACACATGCACGCGGTTGTCCTGCCCCCATTGGAAGCTGTTCATCAGCCCCTGCACGTTCAGGATCTTCAGGCCCGTGCCAAAGCCCGTGTACACCTTCTCCCGCACCTCCGCCTTGCCATCGCCGTCCTTGTCTTCGAAGCGCCAGATGTCCGGTGTAGCACCCACATAGAGACCGCCATTCGCCCAGGTCAGGCCCGTGGGCCACGGGAGGTCATCGGCGAAGACCTGGGAGGTCTCGAAGAAGCCGTCGCCATCCTTGTCCTCCAGCACGGAGATGCGACCCAGGTGCGGCGTCACATCGCGCATCTCGCTGTAGTCGATCATCTCGCAGGCAAACATCCGTCCCCGCTCGTCAAAGCAGACCGCGATGGGGTCGCGCACCTGCGGCTCATTGGCCACCAGCTCCATCTTGTAGCCCTTCTTCACCTGCCAGGTACCCGGCGCGTCCTTCGGTGCCACGGCGGGGTAGCGCGGCAGATCCTTCGCCGGGTCCACCATCACCTGATTGTTGGTTGGCCCATAAGCCTTCGCATAGGTCGTCTTCGTGGCGATGCCGTCCTTCGGTGCCTGGGCATTCGCCAGCGGGACTAGCAGGATCAAAGGCAGTGTCAGGAAGGCGGGTGCGGCTTTCATAGTCAGGAGCATGGATCAAAACCAACGCGCCAAACAAGCCCACATCCAGCCCAAGGCAGCACGGCTTCCGGTATTTTTGGCATAAGCGCCCAAGGCTCCCGACCTGCCGGGCTAAAGGCCTTTCATTCACCGAACTCGCTTCCGCTTCGGCTTCTCGGGAGCCAAAGGCACCTTTGATGCCCGTCTGCTGGAGGTGGATGCCCGAGCGAAATACTTCCGCTCTCAGGCCGACGACGAGACATCCACCGCGATGAAGCTACGGCTGCTTAGCCAGCGTCCTTCACCCGCATCAGCCCGAATCCCACTCGATTTGAAATAAGGATCTTGCTTTCAGGGCCGCATTTTGAGTAATCTCTCAAAATGTTCGTGAAAAATCCCACGCACGTCATTCTCCGTGAGCCGCTCATGACTCACGGTTCACGGCTCGTCTGTGGGTTCTTAGAGGACAAGGCTTATTCCAGGCCACAAGCCCTTCAGTCGCGGAATGTCTTCACTTTGACCACCACCCAAGTAAGGATTTCGGGCAGGGAAGCAGTCTTGTCCGTCACTGACAAGACTCGATCAGCCTTGGACAAAACTCAGTCAATGACCGACAAGACTTTGTCGATGACTGACAAAACTTTGTCAGTAAACGACAAAACCCTGTCAGTCGCGGACAAGACTTTGTCAAAGAGCGACAAAACTCTGTCAGTGACGGACAAGACTTTGTCGATGAGCGACAAGACTTTGTCAGTCACGGACAAGACTTTGTCGATAAACGACAAAACTCCGTCATCGAGGGACAAGACTTTGTCAGTGGCTCCAAAGGTCGCTTGCGGAGCCGAAAAGCCTAATTCCGCCGCTTTTTTAACGATTTCAGGCCGCCAATGGGCCTTTTCAAAGACAAACCAAACTCAAAACGCCATCCAAACTCATCTCAACTAATGGCACAAATCCCTGTCACCTGAAATAGAAGCGACGGCCTTGGCAAAAAGCTGCTTTGGTCGAGCGGCATTACTTGGAACGGATTTGTGTCGGCAACCCAACCAACCCGTATGCATCATCTCCGCGTCCTCCTCGGTTTCACCACCGCCTCCAACGCCTCTGTGCTCGAAAGAGCCCAGGCTGTCCATGACAACCTCTACTCCAGCCCGCTGTGGGCTGTGCCGCCGAATCCTCCCATTCCTGTGACCGCTGTCGTTTTGGACACGGCCATGAATGTTTTTAGCGTTGCCATGGCCGCCGCTGAACTGGGTGGCCCGGCAGATACGGCGGACAAGAACGGCAAGCGAGATGCGCTCATCACCCTGCTGCGTCAGCTCGCCAGTTATGTGCAGGCCAATCACGACAATGATCTGGCGAAGCTGCTGGCCAGTGGCTTTGAAGCCGTGAGCACCAATCATGCCTCCACCCCGCTGGTGCAGCCAACGATTAAAGACATCATCAACGGCATGAGCTGCCAGCTCATTCTGCGTGTGAGCCGTGTGGTGAACGCCAAGGCCTACGAAGTGCGCTACGCCCTCATCGGCCCCGACGGCGCTCCAGGCCCCTGGCAGTCAGGCGGTCTGCACACCAGCTCCCGCGCCCTGCCCATCGGCGGACTCACCCCCGGCAGCAACTACCAGTTCCAAGTCCGCGCCGTCGGCGGCAGCACCGGCTACAGCGACTGGAGCAACCCCGTGAGTCACAGGAGTCTGTGATCCACACGCGGACCAGTGGAGTGACGAAGTGTTCATCTCCATTGGCATAAAAAGGACAGTAGGAAGGGGGCAGGGGACGATTTTTGACAAAACTGATTTTGCTGTCACGAATCGACTCTTGTCCCTTTCCTGTGGGCACATTTTTCAAAATTCTATGACTTGGTTTGAATGGCTTTCCATCGCTGTCGTGATTGTGATCATCATGTGGTCAACAATGCTGTGCATGGGTGCCTGCATTTCAAAGAAGTCATTTCGCCCCGTTTTACTCTTTGTGAAGCGCTTATGGGATGCCCTTTGGGGACTTTAATTTGGAAAGAGCAAAGTAGCCAGGGTAGTCCTTTTTATAAGATGATGAAGCTGCGGCTGCTTAGCCAGCGTCCTTTACCTGCCGCACGCCAGCGGCGAGATTCAGGGATCCGGAGATGATGGTGAAGGCTCCTGCCAGCACGGTGGGCCAGAGGAGGTAGGGGAAGTCCAGCATGAGCCAGAGGATGGCGGCGAATTGGGCGAAGGTGGCTACTTTGCCTGTCCAGTGAGGTTTGATCTCACATTTGCCTACCAAGTGATCAATCAAGAAGGCGGCGCCGATACTGGCGAGGTCGCGGAAGATGACGAGCGTGGGGAACCAGAGGGGGAAGTGCTGCCGCCAGCCGGTGAAGCTGAGGGTGATGATGGCGGAGAGCAGCATGAGCTTGTCTGCCAGGGGATCGAGGATGGCCCCGAGCTTGCTCATCTGATTGAAGTGCCTGGCGATGTAGCCATCCACAGCATCACTGATCGCGGCGGTGGCGAAGACGACGATGGTCCACCAGCGTAGGGATTCATTCGCCATGCCTGCCGCCACGCTCTGCCCGTAGTAAACGGCCAGCCCGATGAAGACCGGGATGAGCAGGATGCGGAAGATCGTTATCTGGGTGGCGAAGGTCACAGGGCAACTTTACGCCAGTAATCTAAAGGAAGAAATGCCCAGTTCTCACTCGTGAGTGATGGCTTCATCGAGATTCATCACCAACGTGGCGATGAGTGTGCCTGCGGCGAGATCGGCAAGCTGGGCTGTCTTTCCCACTGGCTGATCGAGATACTTCGCGGCTTCCTGCGGGGCTTTTTGATAATGATCCCGGGCTCTCTGCCACTCACGAATGAGCACCGCTTGTTCATTGGCGGAGGCTTTTCGCGAGAGCACACGCTGACACAGCCAGTCGAGACGTTGAGGCTCGTCTTTCAGCTTCAGCATCTGCTGGGAGAGTGACTTCGCTGCCACGAAGACCGTGCGGTCATTGAGCAGGGTGAGGGCCTGAAGCGGGGTGTTTGTGCGAGTCATGCTGACTTCGCAGACACGTCGCTGAGCGCTGTCGAAAAGGAAGGTGGGGGCGATGCTGCGTCGCCAGAAGGCATACAAGGTGCGGCGATGCTGGGCGGCTCCTTCGCTCGGCTCATAAGTGTAGCGGCCCATGAAGATCTCCTCCCACACGCCGTCTGGCTGATAAGGACGCACGGGTGGGCCGCCGAGGGCTGGATTCAACAGGCCGGAAGCGGCGAGTGCGGCATCTCGCAGCATCCAGGCTGGCAGTCGGAAGCGCGGGCCACGGGCGAGCAGGCGGTTTTGTGGATCACGGACGAGCAACTCTGGGCTGGCGGCACTGTCCTGCTGGTAGGTTTCACTCGTGACGATGCGTGTGATGAGGTGTTTGATGACACGAGCGGTGAGCGGGTTGTCCTTGGAGGTGATCCATTTCGCTAGGCCGAGGCGATCTTTGGCGAGACCTTCCGGCCAGGGTGCGATGGCCGCAGGCACGCCTTGGGTGACTTTGTCTCCTTTTTTGTCCCAGACACCACGGACGAGGATGTGCGTGTCGCGCGGCTCTTTGCGCTCGGCGAGCACCATGACGTTCAGCTTGCCTGCCGCTGCGGTGACTTCTTTGAGCTGGGCATTGGCACGATCCAGCGAGGCTTTGGCAATCTGATAAGGCGCGTGATCTT
>JBEBGU010000405.1:0-4661 GCA_040081325.1 Prosthecobacter sp. | reverse complement strand
CGAAATCCAGATCCGCCGCCTGCTCAAACTGGCGCTGGAGGCTAAGGGGTACACCGTCCGCGAGGCCGAGAACGGCACGCTGGGCCTCCAGGCCGCCGTGTTTCACAAACCCGATGTCATCATCCTCGACCTCGGTCTGCCGGACATGGATGGTGTGGAGGTGCTCAAACGTGTCCGCGAATGGAGTTCCACCCCCGTGCTCATCCTCAGCGTGCGCGATCAAGAAGCCGTCAAACTCGCCGCGTTCGATGCCGGAGCCGATGACTACGTCACCAAGCCCTTTAGCACCGCTGAGCTGCTCGCCCGCCTCACCGCCATTCAGCGCCGGAGCACCCTTGATGAGACCTCCAGCCTCCAAATCGGTCCGCTCGTGCTCGATCCGGTGCAACATGCCGCCACGCTCTCCGGCTGCGCTTTGAAGCTCACCCCCACTGAATATGCCCTGCTGGCGCAACTCGTGAAGCACGCGGGAAAGATCATCACGCTCAAACACCTTCTCCGCATGGTCTGGGGCCCTCAGGCCGAGCACCAAAGCAACTACCTCCGCGTCTATGCTAATCATCTCCGTAAAAAGCTGGAAGGTTCTGGATTGGAGATCAAAAACGAACCTGGGATTGGCTACCGACTGGAAGAAAAGTGATGGCCACTTTCACACATTCTTAACGGCTTCCACGAACCTGTTTACTGGCAGCAATGCATTTCGGGAGCAGGATGTCCCCATGAACGATACTTCTTCATCACACAAATCTTCTCGGCCGCCAGTTCCTGTCGATGTGGTTAGCCAGTATAGTTGGGGGCTCACAATTTTGTTTGTGCTGGCCTCGACGTGCTGGGTGTTGCTGCCTTACACAGGGTATCTGTTCTCCGCCCTTGTGTTTCTGCTGGCTATCGTGCTTGCCGGGACGCGGTGTAATCGCGGACCGGTGCTGACGATGGCCGTTGTCAGTGCGCTGGTCTGGAATTTTATTTTCATCCCGCCGCAGTTCACGCTGCACATCGAAAAGCCGCAGGACATCATCATGTTCGCGATGTTCTTCGTTGTGGCGCTGAGCATGGGCCACCTCATCACCCAGTTACGTTCCCGAGAGGAAGCTCTGGAGCGGCATCATCGCGAGCGAGAACAACTCCTCGCCGCCAAACACCGCGCCGAATTACTAGCCGAATCCGAGCGCCTGCACCGCACACTGCTCGATAGTGTTTCTCATGAATTGAAAACGCCCATCGCCATTATCCGCACAGCCCTAGACGGTCTCGGAGAGGGCAATCCCTTTGCTGCGGAGATCGACACAGCCAACCGTCGGCTTCAACGCATCGTGGAGAACTTTCTGGAGATGACACGCGTGGAATCCGAGGCGCTCAAACCCCATCTCGAGTGGTGTGAGATCGGCGATGTGCTGCACACCGCCACCGCACCACTCCAGCGTGATCTTGCCACCCACCCGCTAGTCATCACGGGCACCGAGTCGCTACCTCTCCTCATGCTCGACAGCCGTCTGCTCGCACAAGCACTCAGCAACGTGCTGCATAATGCCACGCTCTATTCTCCAGCGACCGCAGCCATCGAAATTCATGCGGCACTCGACAACAGTACTCTGGAGATCCGGGTGCGCGATCACGGTCCTGGTTTCCCTCTGGAAAGCGAGGATCACTTATTTGATAAATTCTATCGTGCTCCCGATTCTCCCGCCGGAGGCACGGGCCTCGGGCTCGCCATCTCGCGCGGCTTAATGCGAGCCATGAAAGGTGACATCGAAGCACAGAACCATCCTGAAGGTGGTGCCGAGTTCACACTCCGCCTGCCCGTCAAAACTCGCCAAGCCTGAGCCATGAGCAAAGCCCTCATCATCGACGACGAACAGCAGATGCGCCGCCTGCTGCGCATGGTGCTCGAATCACGCGGCTACGAGGTCTGCGAGGCCGCCGACGGCCAACTCGGCCTGCAAGAAGCCGCCTTTCATCGACCCGATGTCGTCCTTCTTGATCTCGGCCTTCCCGCCATGAGCGGCATCGAGGTACTAAAGCGCCTGCGCGAGTGGAGCGACGTGCCTGTGCTCATCCTCAGCGTGCGCGATCAGGAAACCGTGAAGGTCGAGGCACTGGAATGCGGTGCTGACGACTATGTCACAAAGCCCTTCGGCACGGCTGAATTGCTCGCACGACTGACCGTCATTCAACGGCGGCGCTTCACTCGTCAAAGCGCCGAGATCATCGTCGGTATGCTCAAGCTCGATCTCCTGCATCATGAAGCATCATTGAATGCCGAGCCTATCAAACTCACGCCCACAGAATTTGCCCTTCTCAAAGCCCTCGCTGAGCACGCTGGTCGAATCGTGACTCAAAACCAGATCATCCGCCAAGTCTGGGCTGGACAGCAAACGGATCAAAACGAAGGCCTGCGCGTTCACATCAATCACCTGCGCAAAAAACTCGGCGAATCCGGACCACGCATCGTGAACGAGCCGGGCATCGGTTATCGGCTGGAGTCTGAGACAGAAGGCTAGACCACATTCGCCTTCAGCACGCGCAGCATGTTGCCACCCAGCACTTGCCGGATCGCATCATCACTGTGTCCACGCATGATCATGCCGAGGGTGAACAGCGGCCAGTTCGACCACGCCACGCTCTGCTCTGCTTCGAGGGTCGTTACATAATCGTCCTTCGGCCAGAGGTGTTCCCATTTGTCGCCGCTGCCAGCGGGGGCTTTCATCAATTTGGCGCGCTCTTCTTTGTCAAAGCGTGAGGTGTAGGCCACATCACAACCGATGCCTGCATACTGCGCGCCGAACTTTTTGATCATGTGATCAAGGTGATCCATCATCGCGGTGATGTCGCCTTTGCCACCGAGGAAGCGAGAGATGCAGCAGATGCCCACGAGGCCATCGGTGTCGCAGATGGCTTTGATCGTGTCGTCGGGCTTGCCGCGGAAGTGCTTGTAAAGTGACGCGCAAGTCGTGTGACTGGCCACCATGGGCTTGGCGGAGGCTTTGGCTGCATCGAAGGCCGTTTTCCAGCCACTGTGAGCCACATCGACGATGACGCCGATCTTGTTCATCTCGGCGACAGCGGCGTGACCGAAATCACTGAGCCCGCCATCGTGCGGCTCCCCTGCCCCGTCGCCCAGTGGGTTCCGGCGATTGTAGGTGAGGTGCATCATGCGCGTGCCCAGCTCATGGAAGATGCGCACGAAGCGCAGCTCATCCCGCACGCTCTCCCAGTCCATCATGAGCGGCACGCCGTTGGTGGTGAAGCACAGGCCGACGTTGCCAGCTTTCTTGAGAGCCACGATTTCTTCTACCGTGGTCACTTTGGAAAGAGCGGACTTCAACGCATCAGTCGCTTTGGTGAAATGAGCGAGCCTTTTGATCAGTCGCATCGGGTCACTGCCTTCCTCGCCGGTGTTTTGGAAGATGCAGGTCACGCCAGCGGCATGGAAGGCATCGAGAAACTCCTTCCGCTCGCGCTCGTTCGTCGCATTGCGATTCATGGTGATCGACTCACGCAGATCGCTCAGTTCAGCGGCGGACACACCTGACTTGACCGCCTCATTCATGGCCTCTGCATCAATCGCGCAACGTGGGGCAAATCCGTAACTCTCAAACACCACCGACCCAAAATGCAATTCCCACGCGCGCTCGATCTGCGACTGCGTCGGCTTCAGCAAATTCACCGCAATCTCGCGCGGCTTGTCGATGGCTGGATTCCCCGTGACCCACAGCTTCTTCGCCTCCTGCGAGCGCACATGAATGTGAAAGCTGCTGGCGAGAGCCGCTAGCGGCAAGGTCTTGATGAGGTGACGACGGGAGAGCTGGGCGTTCATGCGACAGAACAAACGCACCCGAACTCACTTCTTCATCAGCCCGATCACAGCCGCAGTCATCGCCTTCACTCCTGTCTCGATGCTCGGTTCGGGGATCGGTTTAAAATACGGCGAGTGCAGTGATGGTAACGCAATTCCTTTGGCCTTTGCCTCAGCGACAACGCTCGGCGGCTGCGTCCCGAGCCAGAACATGCACAGCGGCACCTTTTCTTTGGTAAGACCATATTCGGCAAAGTCTTCGGCACCCATGATCGGTTCACGGGTAAGGACATTCGCCGAACCAAGAGTGGCGTCGAAGATCTGCCTCACTTCCGCACAAAGCGCAGGCTGATTGTAGAGTGCCGGGGCTTGGTCGTCAGAGACGATGACTTCGGGCATTTTGTCGGCAGGCATGTTGGCCGACTCCGCCTGCGCTTTCACGATCCGTTTGATGGAGTCGATAAGGTGCTGGCGCGTCTCCGTCTTGTAGCTGCGCACAGTCAGTTGCAGACGCACCTCATCGGAGATGATGTTGCTCTTCGTGCCACCATGGATGCTGCCGACTGTGACCACCGCTGGATCACCAGGCTTCACCTCACGGCTGACAATGGTCTGCAAAGCGATCACGATTTGCGCAGCCAGAACGATCGGATCTTTGGTGAGATGCGGCATCGAGCCGTGACCGCCGACTCCCTTCACGACGACTTCGACCGTATCCACATTCGCTAGCGCATAGCCTTCCACAATGCCCACCGTTCCATGCGCCATGTCGGACGAGCAATGCAGCGCGAGTGCCTTGTCCGGCTTCGGGACCTTCGAGAACAGACCCGCGCGCAACATCAGCCGCGCCCCGAGCACTCGCTCC
>JBEBGU010000404.1:0-4669 GCA_040081325.1 Prosthecobacter sp. | reverse complement strand
AGCGATTACATCCGCCCCGTCGAAGTCCCCGGCTCCAAAGGCATCGAAGGCCTCGCCGACGGCCAGGAGCCGCGCCTCCTCACGCTCGAACTCACGAAAAAAGCCGTCGCGAAGACTTTGATCCTCGAAAGCCCCGCCGGAAACAAAACGCCGCCCGTCATCATCGCCATCACCGCCGACATCGAAGGCAAAGGCCCCGCGCCGCTGAGCGCTGATGTCTCCAAACGCCCGCCGCCTGCGCGTGGCAAAGGCAAGGCCAAAGCCGCACAAGGCCCCGAAACCGGCCCCAAAGAAGGCGGCAAGGGCGATGGCCCGCTCGTTCCCGCCGCGCCCGTGCAGTGGGAAGCCGGCAAAACACGCGTCCTCGTCATCGGCGGCGGTTCCTCGCACAACTTCAAAGACTTCTTCGGCACCACCGATGTCGCCACACTGAAAGCCGCCGGCTTCACCGTCCACTACACCGAAGACCGCGACCAAGCTGCTACCGAGCTCGCCAACGCCGACACCGCCATCATCAGCGTGAACCGCAAATTCTTCGACACCGCCGCCTATCGCAAAGCCCTCTTCGAATTCGCCGCCGCAGGCAAAGGCATCGTCATGCTCCACCCCGGCACCTGGTATGGCTTCTCCGGCTGGCCCGAGCTCAACGCCCAAATCGTCGGCGGCGGTGCCCGCGGCCACGACAAGATCCATCCCTTCGATGTGAAAGCCGTGAAAGCCGATCATCCTGTGATGAAGGACGTACTCTCCAGCTTCACCGTCGAAGACGAACTGTATTATGTGAACGCCGAAGGCACCCCCGAAGGCACCGCCCCCATCGAAGTCCTCGCCGAAACGAGCAACAGCGACAAATACCAAAAGCCACACCCAAGCGTCTGGATCACGACGCACCCAAAAGCCAAGATCGTCGGCCTCGCCCTCGGTCACGACGCACGCGTGCATGATCTGAAACCATACCAGCAGCTCCTCATCAACGCCGCGAAGTGGAGCAGCGGAAAGTAGTCGGACGAATCGGAGCGCGAGTATGGCTTTAGCCTACTCGCCTCTTTTTCCCAGCTTGGAGTAGTCCACGAAGCCCGTTCTTTCGCCACTCGTCCCAGCAAGACCGAACGGACGAGTGGTCTCCAACGCATTCACACTCCATGAAATCGACCCTCATTCAGCAAGCATCGCTCCGCCTCATCACGGTGAAGGCGAAGTCCTTTCCTGATGGCATTCGCGGAGCTTGGCAGGAGATCGAAGCGAAGCGGAAGATCAAAGGCCGCAAGGCTTATGGACTCATCTTTGAGGACAGGTACTTCGCCGGGCTCGTCTCTGACGGGGAGCTGGAAGAACGTGTGACGGGCCTGCCAGTGATCGAGGTGGCAGGCGGAAAGTGTGCGCGGGTCAAACTGGAGGATTGGCAGAAGAACATCGCACAAATCGGTCCGCTCTTTGAGCAGATGGCCGAAGAGCATGAAGTCGATCCCTCACGGCCAGCAATGGAGTTTTACCGCAGCTTCACGGAGCTGCATCTACTGCTGCCGGTGAAGAAATGATCACTTCAAAAAACGAAACTCAGGCGTGGCCCATAGCGTCTGAATGAAGCGTGCCCAAACATCGCGTTTCTCATCGGCGGTGGCGTTGCCGGAGATGGAACTCTCGATGTAATCTTGGGCGATCTGGCGCTCCTTTTCGTTCGGCGGACGACTCAGCGAGCGCTGATAGGCAAGCTCGATGCCTTTGGATAAATCATGTTCATCTCGAAGCACAGCTACAGCAGCAGCGCGTGCTTGTTCGATGACTTCAGTGTTGTTCATCAAGTAGAGCGCCTGGGTGGCCACGGTACTGGTGGTGCGCTGGCCGATAGGTTGGTTGATGTCGGCAAAGTCGAAGACTTCAAACAGCGGATGTCGCACGTTACGGAAAGCGGCTGTGTAAACGCTCCTCCGTGTGTCATCGAAGGCGAAACCGTATTCCAGGTTTTGAATCTTCTGATCGTTTGAGTCCACCTTAGTGGCACCGCCGACATTCAGTCCGCCAAACTTGGTATCCAAGATTCCTGCGGCCACGAGCATCGCATCGCGAAGGCATTCGGCGTCGAGACGCTTGCGGTTCATGTGAGAGAGCAGGCGGTTGTCGGGATCGGTTTGAGGTGCTGCTTTATGATGACCCGCACTGCTCATGCGATAGGTCCGGCTCATCACCATCTCACGCACGAGCTTCTTCAAATCCCAGCCTTCGTCCATGAACTTCAAGGCGAGGTAGTCGAGCAATTCGGGATGCGAGGGCAGCTCGCCCGTGCTGCCGAAGTTGTCTGTGGTGCGCACGATGCCTGCTCCAAAGAGCCAGTGCCAGACGCGATTCACCAGCACTCGTGAGGTCAGTGGATTGCTGCGACTCGTGATCCACTGCGCGAGCTGGAGTCGCCCGCTTTGATCTGCGGCGATGACTGGCGCAGGGCCTTTGAGCGCGACTTGCAAAAAACCGCGCGGGGCTGGCGCACCGAGATTGCGCGTGCTGCCACGGATGTGAATGCGTGCATCTTCCGGCAGTGGGTCGTCCGCCACGGTCATCGCCTCGGGGCGCGCAGGAGCAGTTTTTTTCAGAGCCTTGAGTTCCTTTTCCAGCTCGGAGAGTTTGCTTTGCAGAGACTTTTCTTGAGTGCTCGCTGTCTTTGCGGGCATGTCAGGCATGTCGGCGTCAGCGGGGATGAACTGAACGGCATCGACCGTGACGTAGCCCTCAGCCCCGGCGTTGGAAATCATGACAAAGTTTTGTCCGCTGGTCTCAAAACGCCAAGTGCCGATGGTCGCAAATTGGAGGCCGTTGCGTGCGCCTGTGGCTTGTTTGAAATACACGAGTTCCTCGCCATCAGCGTGAAGCACCGTGGCTTGAACACGCTCAGCTCGGTTGGTCGATCCGCTGTAGGCGACACGTACTTCATAGCGTCCTGCTACAGGCAGTTTCGGCGTAAAGGAGATGGTTTTTTCGCCACGGCCTTGATTGTCGTCATGCACGTAACCGCCGCCGATGAAGGGCGGGTAAAGACTGGAGTTTTTCCACTGGCCGACCTTTTGTGCTTCCGTGTCATCAACCACAATGCCAGGCAGATCATGAGATGTGAGCTTCTTGCGTTTGCGCAATGCTAAGCCGCCGGCATCACGCAGGTCGTCTTTAAGTGCGGCGATCTCGCTCTCCAGCTTTGAGGTCGCTGCTTCATGAACTTTGAGCTTGGCTTCCTGCTCGCCTTCAAAGGGCAGGGGAGTGTCGATCCAGTGGGCGACATTGTCCGTGTAGTTCTTCAGCGTGCGCGTGCTGCGCAGGATGCCCGCGAGTGCGTAGTAGTCGCTCGTGGGGATGGGATCAAACTTGTGATCGTGGCAGCGTGCGCAGCCGATTGTCATGCCGAGAAAAGATTTACCAATGGAGTCGAGCTGCTCGTCCACAATGTCCATGCGCAGCATGCCTTTGTCCTGTTCCTCATAGTTGGTTGGCCCGAGTGTGAGGAAACCAGTCGCTGTTAGGAGCCGCCGCCGCTCAGTGGCGTTTTGATGTGGTAATAGATCGCCAGCCAGCATCTCAGTAATCATTCGATCCAGTGGCGTGTTTTCACGGATCGACTCCAGCAAGTAGTCCCTGAAGCGCCACGCATCCTTGAATGGCAGTGACCGCCCGCCGCCTGATGATTCCGCAAAGCGAGTCATGTCCATGAAGTGCGAAGTCCAGCGCTCCGCGAAAGCAGGTGAGTCGAGAAGGTGCTCAATCTCAGATGTGAAATTTGAAGTTTCAGAGACACTTGGTGGTAGTCCTGTGAGATCAAACGAGAGCCTGCGCATGAGAGTGGCTGCATCTGCCTCTGGTGCTGGATCTAGGTGATTCGTTTCAAGCTTCGCCAGGATGTAGCGGTCGATGTCGTTGACGGGCCAATCCGTTTTTTTAACGGCTGGCGGCGCTTTGACGATTGGCAATTGGAATGACCAGAAGCTGCCATCTGCCTTTGTTTGTCTGGCGAGCTTGTTGACGGTGGCTGGCCCTTCGCGTGGATCAGGCGCGCCTGCTGCGATCCATTGTTTCAAGTCCGCGAGTTGGTCAGCCGAGAGCTTCTTCTTTGGCGGCATCTTCAGATCGCGATCCGTGTAGTTCACCGCCTTCCAGAGTAGGCTTTCATCCGTCTTGCCGGGAATCAGTGCTGGGCCGGAGTCGCCACCTTTCTTCCAGCCAGCTTGATGGTCTAGTCGCAGACTGCCTTTCTGTTTGTCCGCGCCATGGCATTCCTGACAGTTCTCAACGAGTAGCGGGCGGATGCGTTTTTCAAAAAACTCAAAGTCCGCAGCAGCACTCACAGGGGCTACCGAAATAAGCAGCGGGAAGATGAAATAGAGGCGTCGCATTCTGGGGATGAACGCTAACGAGACTGCTGAAGAAGCTCTTTCAGCCGCTGCTTGGTGCTCGCGCTTACTGGCTCTTTGCGCGGAGCCAGTTGGCTACTTCCCCACGGCCCGCTTCAGTTCATGCTGTGCCTTGTTGAAGTCGGTCACGGCCTGCACCCGGCTTTGTCTGGCGCGGGTGAGTTCTTCTCTCGCGAGCAAGTATTCGAGGACGACGCCGAGTTGGCTGGCTTGGCGTTGTTCAGCGAGTTTGACCATTTCTTCGGCCGCAGCAACGGCTTCGTCGTTGATGGCAATCC